>JANOAM010000067.1:0-64896 GCA_031411215.1 Betaproteobacteria bacterium | reverse complement strand
CCAGCCAGGCCTGGTCGTAGTTGGCGTCGGCCGTGTCGGCGATCCACTGGCCGAAGCGCTTGCGCACGGCCCCCAGGTAGGCGCCGTCCGGAGCCCCGGTCTTGTTGTTCTTGAAGTACACGACCAACTCGGGCGTAGAGGCAACGAAGCCGTACCAGACGTCGAGGATCGCTTCAGTCTGGTCGGCCAGGATCGCCTTGCTCATGCGCAAGTAGCGAACGTCTTCGTCGGTGAGCAGCAGCGTCTTCTTGAGCGACTCCAGGTCGGCCAGCGTGTACGGCGCCTTGGCCAGAGTTTTCTGGCCCATCGCGTAGCCGGGGATGGCTGGCGCCGCTTGCGCGTTGGCGTGCGGGGCCACGGCAGCAGCCAGCGCAACCATCAGGGTAGCGGCGACCAAAGAGATAGGTTTCATGACGTCTCCTCAAGGGGGTTGGCGCAGCACGGGTGTGCCTGGGCGCTGGACGAAAGTGTCCGACCGATCTATGTATGATTGGAAACGTATCGTCCAAATAACAATCCATTTCGTCCAAAGTGAGTCGGCCATGTCGTCAACCTCAGTGGGGCCTGTGGATCGGCTCTCCGGCCTGCTCGACCGCTTTCGGGTGCATGCGCACCTGTTCCATGCCGGCCCCTTGTGCGGCGTCACGAACTTCGACGCCCAAGAGGGACGTGGCTTCCTGCATGTGCTGCGCCGAGGCGAGATGGTGGTGACGCACCGGCCGCGCAGCGGCGCGCCGCGCAAGATCAAGGTCACGGAGCCGACCTTGCTGCTCTACCCGCGCCCACTGGAGCACCAGTTCCACAACGCGCCCACGGAGGGGTCCGACTTCGTGTGCGCCACCTTGGACTTCGAAGGTGGTGTCCGGCACCCGATGGTAGTGGCACTGCCCTCGGTGGTTGTGCTGCCTTTGCACTCGGTGGACGGCATTGAACAGACGCTGGCTTTGCTGTTCTCCGAGACCGAGCGCGTCCGCTGTGGTCAACGCCTGCTGGCCGATCGACTGTTTGAAGTGCTGCTGCTGCAGGTGTTGCGCTGGCTGCTGGATCACCCGGACCATGGCGGCATGACCGAGGGGCTGATCCATGGTCTGGCCCATCCCAGGATGGCTCGTGCACTGACAGCAATGCACGAAAGTCCTGGGGCTGCATGGTCCCTGGATTCAATGGCCCAGGCTGCCGGGATGTCTCGCAGTGCTTTTGCGGCCGAATTCAAGTTGCAGCTGGGCGTCACGCCGGCCGAATATCTTCTGCGCTGGCGCGTGTCGCTCGCGCAGTCGATGCTCCTGGCGGGAAGCGCGATCAAGCTGGCCAGCGAGAAGCTGGGTTATGCCAGTGCAGCGTCGTTCTCACGGGCCTTTGCGCAATCGGTGGGTCTGTCGCCGAGGGCCTGGCTGCGTGATCGCCAAGCCTGAGTCATCGCTCTGGAATTCCCCGCGGAGTGCATCAGCTGGTCGAACGTCGGCAAACAGGAGCGACGGCGAAGGGCAGGAACTGGCCGGGTGCGCGAGTACGCCGCTGCTCCGGGGATCAAGCTCCGATGGAAGACGAGCGGTGCGTTCGGAAGGCTATGAGAAGGGCGCACGCATCATTTTCTGCGCCTCTGTTGTCAACGCTGAACGCTTGATGGATGGACATGTCCGAAAGCGGCTTGCCTTGGAATATGAGATCGCCATGATCCGGGCTTTTGGGGGTGACCAGATCATGAGTGAGCAAGATGCTGCTGAGTTTGTGCAGAGATTTGAAGCTGCGTGGTCAGCGAAAGATGGTGCAGCGTTCTTGGCCCTTTGGCACCCGAACGGCGAGTTGCATTCACCCATTTACGACCGAGTGATCTATGGAAGAGAACTGGGCCTGCTGAACGATCTGCAGAAAAAGTCCACACCGGCACTTCAATGGGCTCTTCTGTCGTGGGCCCACCGAGGAGATGTCGTCATGGTCGAGTGGGAGAGCTCGAACACCTATGGTGAGCGCACCGTATCGTGGCGAGGCGTCGACAAATTGACGCTGAGGGATGGCCGGATTCAGGAGGAAGTCGTCTACCTGGACACTGCGCCATTGCACGCGATGAGACTGGGTAGGTCACTGGAGCCGCTGGTTCACGTGCCGCTCTGACAGTTGGACTTTGAGCGCCAAACGTTCGAGCCAAGCCGGCCCCAGCGGCAATCCACCAGGCCTGCGCCGCAGTAGAAGCAGCAGTGCACTGTAGCGTCGGCCTACTGGCGCGCCGTGAAGCTCCGGGGCCAAAGACGGCATAGTCGGGCATGGCCACGCCCATCCTGGTAACCAAGCTGTTCGCTCCGCCACCCGTCGCGCGGGCCGTCTCTCGGCCTCGCTTGATTGAGCAACTGCGAGCTGGCCTGGCGCGAAAGATGACGCTGGTTTGCGCGCCGGCTGGCTTCGGCAAATCGTCGTTGTTGGGTGAATGGGCGGCCATCAGCGATCGGCCCTGCATATGGGTCTCCCTGGGTCCAGGGGAGCGGGACGTTCAGCAGTTTCTGGCCTATCTGGTGGCAGCGGTGCAAACCGTCGATGCCAGCATCGGTGCGAACGCCCGCGCGCTGCTGCAAGCCACGCCGCCTCCATCGGCCGAGTCCGTGTTGGCCGCACTTCTGAACGATGTGGCCGAGGATCTCGAAGCCATTCTGCTGGTGCTGGACGACTACCACCTGGTCGCCAGCGAGCCCGTGGATGAAGCACTGGCCTATCTGATCGATCATCTGCCACCGCAGATGCACGTCGCCCTGGCAACGCGCACGGAACCTGCGTTGCCTCTGGCCCGGTTGCGCGCGCAAGGGCAACTGACGGAACTGCGCCAGGAAAACCTGCGGTTTGGCCCGGATGAAGCGGCGGTGTTCCTCGACCAGACCATGGCACTCAAACTGTCGGGCGCTCACGTCGCCGCACTTGCGGCGCGCACCGAGGGCTGGGTCGCAGGTTTGCAGATGGCCGCCATCTCCTTGCAGGGCAACCGGGACCCGGAGAAATTCATCCAGTCTTTCACGGGCAGTCATCGCTTCTTGCAGGACTTCCTCCTGGAGGAAGTTTTGCATCGCCAGACATTGGCCGTGCAGTCCTTCTTGATGCGCACGTCGGTCCTGGAGCGGATGTGCCCGGAGCTGTGCGACGCCGTGATGCAGGACCACGAAGGCCATAACACGCTGGCCCACCTTGAACGGGCCAACCTTTTTGTCGTTTCACTCGACACCGAACGGCGTTGGTTTCGCTACCACGGCCTCTTTGCCGAACTGTTGCGCCAGCGCCTGGCGCAGCGGGAGCCGACCGCGCCGCTGCTGATCCGCGCCAGCGAGTGGCATGAAGCGCAGGGACAGCCTGTCGAGGCCTTTCAGCAAGCCCTTGCTGCCAGCGACATCGATCGAGCGATTCGTCTGATCGACGGAGACGGCATGCCGCTGTACTTTCGGGGCGCCATGGCGCCTGTCGTTCAGTCGCTCCAGGGGCTGCCCCACAGCGTGTTGGACCGCCATCCCCGTTTGTGGGTGATGCTGGCCTGGTCGCTGATGATCTCGGGCTATCCCCACCAGATGGCGGTGAAGCTTCAAGGCGCGGAGCAAGCCTTGCAGCACTGTGCTGATGACGCAGCGACCCGAGACCTCTGGGGACAAGTCGCCGCACTGAAGGCCTGGGTGGCGGTGGCCAAGCACGATGTGCCGTCCATTCACGCCCAGACGCAGCGAGCCTTCGAGAAGATGCATCTGCACAACCAAGCCGCGCGCACCGCTGCACATTGCGCCCAAGGTGTGGCCTATCAGTTCGAGGGCAATCACCCTTTGGCCAAACAGGCCTACGAGCACGTGCTTGCCGCGGGGCAGGTCACCGGCAACTTCATGTTTGCCGTTGTGGCAACCATGGGCCAGGCAAGCATCCAGCTGGCGGAGAACCAACTCCACGCAGCGGCCAAGACCTACCGGGACATCCTGCAGAAGCTGACCGATCCAACGCATTCGGTGGCTTGTGAAGCACACCTGGGGCTGGCGCGGATCTTCTATGAGTGGAACGACCTGGACGCCGCCGAGTCGCACGCCCGGCGCAGCAGCCAACTGGCGGCACCCATGGAGTCCGGCGCTGGTCTGAGCGCGGATGCCATGGCCGCGCGGGTGCTTCAAGTGCACAACCGTTTCACCGAGGCAAGCGCCTTGTTGGCGGCAGCTGCCAGTGCCGCACAAACGCGGCGATTCACGAGCCGCCTGGAAGAAATTGCCGGCCTGCAGGCACAGGACCTGAATCGTCGCGGCGAGCACACCGCGGCGCTCGCGTTGGCACAGCGGCACCAACTCGTGGTGGCCACGGCCAGAGCCTTGGCGGCCCAGGGCGATGCGGCGCAGGCGCTGGTCCTGTTGGCGCCCTACCGCGCCCGCATGGAACAGGCGGGCCGGGCCGATGAAGTGCTCAAAGCCATGGTGGCGCAAACCATGGCGCTGCATGCGCTGGGCAGGCTGGACGAGGCTTTGCAGGTATTGCAAGAGGCACTTCTGCTCGGTGAGCCGGGCGGTTTCGTTCGGACCTTCATCGATGAAGGCCAAGGCATGGCCGTGCTCTTGACCGCGCTGTCCGAGCGCGGAACGCTGCCCGACTACACCGCGCAATTGCTGGCGGTCTGGGGTTCGGCGCAGGCGCCTGGTCTCGAACTCGCTCATCTGCGGCAGCTCGGGGTCGAAGCGTTGAGCGAGCGTGAGTTGGACATCCTGCGGCTGATCCAGCAGGGGCACTCCAACCAGGGCATCGGCGAAGCCCTGTTCTTGTCGCTGCACACGGTCAAGTGGCACAACCAGAACATCTTCGACAAGTTGCAGGTCAAGCGCCGCACGGAAGCCGTGGCTCGCGCGCTCGCCTTGAAGCTGCTGCCCGCCTGAGCGTCCCTGCCGGCGCCGCGCCCCACCCGAGCACCGAACCGCTCTTTAGAGCGGCGACGTGCCGAGGCTCGTTCCTTACGCTCGTGTCCTGTTGATGGGTCCGACGACCTTCAACATTCCACCTCACAGAGCGCCCCATGAAAACATCCCTTTTTGTCCTTTCCCTTCTCAGCACTTTGAGCCTGGCCGCGCAGGCCACCCCGAACGACGGCATCGTCGGGGCGTATGCGCGCGTCGAAGTCGGCCGCAGCTACCTGGGCCTGCCCGGCAAACTGCCACAGGCGAGCACGGACGAGCACGGTTCGGCTATCAAGTTCTTCGGCGGGTACCGCTTTGATGAGAACCTCGGCGTCGAAGCAGGCTATGTGGCGCTGGGCTCGTTCAGCGAAACCATTCAGGTTGGCGGCGCGGGCGTCACCCAAACCGGCAAGGCGCGCAGCATTTTCGGTGCGGCGACTTACCGACTGCCCTTGGGCGAATCCGTTGCCTTGCACGGCCGTCTGGGCCTGTCGTCCGGCAAAGTCAGCGGCACGAATGTGCTGCCCGCAGGCGACAAGCTGATGGGCAGCAGGACCTCGGTGCTGGTCGGTTTCGGTGCGGAATACAGGCCCAGGCCGAATCTCGCGCTGACGGTCAACGTCGACAGCTACGGCAAGCTTTCGAACAACGTCAACGCCAGCGCTCTGCTCTTCGGCGTGCACTTCACGCTCTGAGCGCATGGCCGCCTTACCCCGGGCCGATTGGCTCATCCCCTCCGGGCTGATCGCGCTGGCCTTCATTCCGGTCGTGGCTGGGATGGTCCGCCTGGGCTTGCTGGACGGCGGCGCGCCGCTCACGCCGGAAAACGCGCGCTTCGTAGGCGCACCCGTCGTGGTGGTGTTGCACATCGTCAGTGTGACGATCTACAGCCTGCTCGGCGCTCTTCAATACTCTCCCGGCATTCGCCGCAATTGGCCCGCCTGGCATCGCGCTGCGGGCCGCATCGTGGTGGTCGCAGGTTTGGGCGCAGCGCTGTCCGGGCTGTGGATGGCGCTGGTCTACGCCATCGTGCCGGCCGACAGTGCGCTGCTGCACGGCTTCCGGCTGTTTTTCGGCTCGGCCATGGCACTGTCGATCGTGCTCGGTTATCTCGCCATCCGGCGGCGCGAGGTGAGGAAGCACAAGGACTGGATGTGCCGCGCCTACGCGATAGGCATGGGCGCCGGGACCCAGGCGCTGACCCAGCTCCCGCTGCTGCTGCTCTTCGGGGTGTCTGACGAACAGACCCTGGCGCTGATGATGGGCTCGGCCTGGGTGGTCAACATGGCGGTGGCGGAGTCGCTGATCCGCAGACAGCGGGTGGCCGTCAAGCGGGCGGGGGGCAACGGCGCCCCGCGGACGCTTCAAGACTGAACTGAGTCATTCATGGCCCCGCGCTCGGATTCAGTTTCCCCCGCACAGGCGGTCCGTGCTGACCAAGCGCCCGACAGCTCTAGCGCATCGGAAGACCCGTTTCGAATAGAGAACGAGGGTAGTTATGTCAGCTCTCGGCCGCCATGGCCGCGCAATTCGCGCCAGGCGCGGCAACAGCGCTGCCGCTGTGAAAACACCAAACTAGCTAGGCTTTTGCAAACGCCTGACTTGGCCTCATCACACGGACTTGCCACAGTCCACGCTGAAGCATCATTGCCTGGCCGTCGCGGCAGCATGGGGGGTGCCAGGAGGACTTGATGAGCGCGTTCGGACGAATCATGCTGGGCATCAGCGCGGCTGCACTGTGCGGGTCTCCGGCGCATGCGGACATGGTTTTCACCTTGTCATCCGCGCCTGTGACAGCCCCGACGAGCCTGGGCTTTTCGAACAGCACGGCCGCAGGCACGCTGACTGTGGGCTCTCCGGGCCCGATGTACAACTTCTTCGATCAGTGGACCTTCACGCTGGCGCAAAGCGCAGAGGTCGGCGGGTTTGTCGGCAGCTTCAACTTCACCGACACGCAAGGAAACGTGTTGCAGGGCATCGATCATCTGCAGATCCGCCTGGTCGGACCGTCTCCAGGCAGTGGCGCGGTGGTGGGTTGGCAGTCGGTCGCGCAGTACAGCGGCGCGCAGACACTTTTTTCCGTTTTATCTCCCTCAAGCTTCGCCCCCGGCATGTATTCACTGGATGTGCGCGGCCAACTGGTCGGCAGTTCGTCAGCCTATGCGGGCACGCTGCAGGCGGCTTCGCCGGTACCCTTGCCGCCATCGCTGCCGGCGCTCGCTGCCGGCCTGGTCACGTTGGCGGCAATCGCCAGGCGCCGCTACCGGGCGTCGTTGCGCGGCTGAGCTCGCTGATCGGCATGTTGCCTGGCAACATGCGTCAACGGTCAGGCGTGAACGCTTCAGCGGGGAGCCAGGTCACCCCAACCCGTGGGCAGGCGCCGGTACCGACCCATCTCGTCCAGGTCCTCTGGCAAGACTTGCTCTTCCGTGGCATCAATGGGGTCGCCGCGAAAAACTTCCAGAATGGCCTTGCGGGTGGCCTTGAAGGGCGACACCGCAGAAGACTCAACGCCATTGGCCAGGTCGCGAAAGTTGTAGACCGTCACCGTGGGTTCGCCGATTCCATGCTTCGTCATGACGGGCTCTCTGTTGCTGCACGAAGTCTAGCCCCGGCGGGACGCAAGAACGAGTCCGGACACGGACTGTGGAAACTCATTCAAGCGCCAACACCACCGTAAACACGTTGTGCGGGCCCACGCGCTCGTAGCACCAAAGTCGTGCGGCCTTGCGCGTCAGCATCAGGCCACGGCCGCCCAAGGGCGCATCGGCCAAGTGCTCGGGTGTCGGGGGCTCGGGCGCCTGCGTCGGGTCAAAGGGCATGCCGTCGTCTTCGAAGCGCAACAGCAACTCGGCTTCCGACAGGTCCACCTGCACATGCGTGACATGCGACTCTCCCAACGGGTGGGCGTGCCACATGCGGTTCATCAGTGACTCTTCCAGCACCAGGTCCAGCCGATAGAGCGCGCGTTCGCTGCGCACACGGCCCGCCAGGAAGTCGTGCACGGTCTGGCGGGCGGGCGCCAGCGCAGCCAGCCCCGGGGGCACAGCCAGCCGCAACCGGGTAGGCAAAGGTTCAGGTGCTGACGGCAGCAAGGGCCTCGTCCTGGGTGCCCAAGACGGGCACGATCTTGTCGATGGCCGCATTCTCCAGCGTCTCCTGTGTCATGCCTGTGGCACCGAACAGGGCCATCTTCTGACCTTTGGATGACAGTGCGCGCGCAGCCGATATCAATAGCCGCAGGCCCATGGAGGCCACGAAACTGACTTCCGTCATGTCAATCACCGCGGGGCGCCCATGGGCTGCGGTGGCGGCCGTGAAGCGCAAGCCCAGTTCGTCGGCCGCACCAGCGTCCAGGCGCCCACACAAGCGCACGCAGCTGACGGCGCCGGCCAATTCGGTGGTGATCATGTCCATCTGGTTCTGGTCCTTCATCGCTGGCACCGCGACGCGCAGCGCACCTAACCTTTCATCGTTGCCGGGAAGCATGACCGTTGTGTGACAGCCCCAGTCCGTTGCGCAATTCGTGGGCGGCCTTCATGACACGGTCATCCTGCGACTACACGCTTCAAGGTTGACTCCCGTTGCACCGCGTCCATGACCCTTCAGCACCTCGCCAGCCCGTTGGGTGCACCCACTTCCGGTGCACCGGAGCCGGCACGCGCCTTCGGTGCCGCGCCGCAGTCCTTGCAAGCACTGGTGGCGGCCCTGCTCGAACCTGTCCTGTGGGTTGCCACATGGGTGGGCGTGCACGAACTCTGGCAACAGCCCTTCAGCCAACCCTCGATGGTGGTGATGCTGTTGGCCGTGACCACCACCTTCCCCGGCAGCGCCTCTTTCACAGACCGCCCGTCCAAAGCGGCGGCCAAGATCGCTGGCGGCTGGTTCTGGTTGGTTGGCCTGATGGTGATGTTTGCCTTCGCCACCAGCAACCTGGACCTGTTCCCGCGGGCCATGACCCTGACCTGCCTGCTGGCCACTCCTTTGCTCCAGTGGTGTTTGCTGGTGGTCGGTCGGCGCTGGGTGATCGCGCAGGAGCGCGCGCGTGCGCGCCCTTGCAGCGTGGTCATCGTCGGTGGCAACGCGCTGGGCGTGCGTGCCGGTCAAGCGCTGTTGCGCCGCAGTGACGGCCAGACCGAGATCCTCGGCTACTTCGACGACCGCGGCGCCGACCGGCTGCACAACGAAGCTGGCGAACACCGCCTTGGCAACCTGTCGGGCGTGGCCGACTTCGTCAACCAGCGTTCCGTGGATGAGGTCTACATCACGCTGCCTTCGGGCTCGCAGCCGCGCGTGGCGCAGGTGCTGGAGTCTTTGCAGCAGACCACCGCGTCCATCCACTTCGTGCCCGATGTGGTGGGCATCAGCGTCATCCAGGGACGGCTGCGCGACGTGGGCGGCGTGCCGATGGTGGGGCTCTGCGAATCGCCCTTCACGGGTGTCAATGCGGCGCTCAAGCGCCTGTCGGACATCGTGCTGGCCAGCAGCTTCCTCGTGCTGCTGTGCCCGCTGATGGTGGCCGTGGCGGTGGGCGTGCGGCTCAGTTCACCCGGCCCCGTCATCTTTCGCCAACGCCGCAACGGCTTGGGTGGGGCCGAGATCATCGTCTACAAGTTCCGCTCCATGCGGGCGCTGGACAATGGCCCGGTGGTGCGTCAAGCCACACGTGACGACGATCGCATCACGCCCTTCGGCCGCTTTATCCGCAAGACCTCCCTGGACGAGTTGCCGCAGTTCATCAATGTGCTGCAGGGCCGCATGAGCGTGGTGGGTCCGCGGCCGCATGCCGTGGCACACAACAACGCGTACCAGACCGTGGTGCGCGCCTACATGGTCCGTCACAAGGTCCGGCCCGGCATCACCGGTTGGGCCCAGGTCAACGGCTGCCGCGGCGAGACCGAGACCCTGGACAAGATGCAGGCCCGGATCGAATTCGACCTGGACTACCTGCGCAACTGGTCCCTGTCGCTGGACCTGGAAATCATCCTGCGCACCGCGCGCCTGGTCCTCTTCGACCGCAGCGCGCACTGAGGCGGGACACAGAGTCCGGAAGGACTCTGTGCCAGCCGAAGGCCCAGGGGCGATACAAGCCCCTGGGCTGAGCGGCTGAGCGACTGAGCGACTGAGCGGCAGCGCCGCTCCGCGCATCCTGCGCATCCCGCCACCCGTTCCAACCCCCTTCCATCTGCAGAACAGCCGGGCCGCCGACCACGGGCCGGGCTTTGCCGCGCCCGCGTCGGCCCGGCGCTCCGTTGCCGGCCAGCCGGCACCGTTCAGGCAGTGCCGTTTTGGTGGTGACGCTGAGCCGGAATAGCTACACGATGCCACCACAACGATTCATGGTCCGGTGCTGCAATGGCGCTCATTCCATCCCCGAAAGGATCCGCAGTGACCGACGACCTGTTCATCAAGCGCGTGCCCCACGTCATCAAGGAACTTATCGGCCGCGAAGCGGAGCTGAATCACCGATCGGTCAACCAGGAAACGATTGCGTTGCTCGAAGAAGCGCTGCTGCACCGCGTCACCAACGCGGGTGCCGCCCGGCGCAGCCCCCTGCAGACGCTGACCAGCTACGCGGCCGAGGTCCACCTGGGCCAAGTCGGGGGGCGAGTGCCGCAACCAGCCAGCTGAGCCGCCCGCACCGCGAACCCACCAGAAACACACCAGGAGTTGAGCCATGAACCACCAGATCCGCACACTGCTTTGTGCACTGGCACTGGGCACCACTGCCAGCGCCGCGCACGCCGACCTGATGTCCGTGACCACGCCAACGGCCCAGGACATGAGCAACATGAGCACCGAGGCTTCGGCCGGTGACTCGCCCAGGTTCTTCGCCCTGACTGAACTGGCGGCAATGCCTGCGCAGGACAGCGCCGACAGTCTTGAAGCCCGCAAGTTCGCGCTAGCCACCCGGTCCCTGGCCTTGCCAGCGGCGGCGGCACCCAGCCTGTGGAACTTCGTCACCGCCGTCCAGGCACAGCAGCGTGGCGACGCCTTCGTCCAGCTGGAATCCCACCTGTCGCTGTCGCAACAGGTCAGCGCACCCACGCAGGTGCCCTTGCCAGCGCCGCTGTGGCTGCTCGTGATGGCTACCCTGGGCGTGGCCGGTACACGGCTGGGCCAGCAGCGCCACAACGCGCAAGGCCACAAGATGGCGGCATCCGCTTTGTGGCCGGCCTGACCGGCGCGCCGTCAGATTTGCGGCCGGCCTGACCGGCACGCGCTGGCGGATTTGCTGCCGGCACGACCGGCGCGCTGTCACACAGGCGCTCTAGCCTTGACCTGCTTGGTTCGCACCCTGCGTCCTGGCAGCAACCTCTGTTCGACCCATGACCCCAACCGTCCTGCCCCAACCGGCGCGCCTGCCGGCCCAAGCTGTCCTTTTCGCCGCACTGGTGAGCTGCTTGCTGGCTGCCTGCGGCAGCGGTGGCGACTCCCCCACGACAGCAGACACCAGCTACCCCAGCAGCGGCACCTACGCGTGGGTGTTGCGCGCCGAAGGGGCCACTTCCAATCCGCGTTATGCGCTGTCGCTGGTGCACCCGGCGGCTGCCGACACCGAGCTGCTGATCGAACCCGCCAACGCTGCGGTCAGCGACGTGAAGCTGGTGGCCTCTGCCAGCGTGGACGCCACCGCACAGCAGACCGGCACGCTGCAGCCCTACGCGCTGGTCTACATCGTGGGCGGCGATGTGCGCCGCGTGCCCCTGACCGCCGATGGCACCAGCCCGGCAGCAGCCGTGCGTCGCGCCGGCACCACCTCGGCCTGCAGCTTTCTGGTCGACGCGGTGGACCACGCGGCGCCCGAACGCTCGCGCTTCATCGTCTCCACAGCCGGCGCCGACGGCGTCTGCAACACCACGGACGATGGCCGCGCTGAATTGCGGCTGGACGCCACGCTGGGCCTGGTCATCACTCCGCTGTCCACCGATGCGCCGCTGGCCACCTTGCGCGACCCCGCCACTCTGGCACCTCGCGGTTGGCTGTTGCCCACGCTGACCCAGCTGTGGGCCGGCGGCAGCACCGCCTTCCGCAGCAGCGGCAACCCGGTCAACCGCGTCCTGCTGTCGGCGCCGCGCACCGCGCTGGTGGAATCGGCCGGTGGCCTGAGCCTGCTGCAGTTCGACGCGGCCGGCGCGGCCGCCGACATGGCCGTCACGGGCCTGAGCGCCAGCACCGGCTGGCAGGCGGCCGGCTTCGACGCCCAGTGGTTCTTCGTCTCGCGCAACAGCGGCAGCGCCGACACCGGCACCTGGCAGCTGGTGCGCATCAGTCGCAGCAGTGGTGCGGCCACGCAGTTGGGCAGTGGCAACGGCCTGCTGGCGTTGGGCACGGCCGGCACCGACGTGGTGTACGCCACGCTCATCACCAGCACATCGGTTGAACTGCGCCGTTTCCTGAAGGCCGTGCCCGGGCAGGTCAGCGTGTTGGACAGCGGGCCTGTGGCGTCCAGCTTCTTCAGCATGCTCACCAGCGCGTCAGGTGCGCACCTGCGTTGGCGCGTGACCAACCTGAACACCAGCACGCCGGCCTACGCGATCCTACTGGAAGACGAAGCGGGTACCACGCTGTACACCGCGGGCGCTGGCGCCTTCCAGATCGGCCTGGCCGAAGCCACGCGGGTCAGTTTCAACAACAGCGAAAGCCGCACCCGCTTCCTGTTCGTGGAAGGTTACGGCGCCCGCTATTTCGGTGACGCCACGCTGGTGACCTATGACGCCGCTGCGCGTGCGGCCATCCGCGTCGGCGCCTTGCCAGGCAACGCAGCATTTGGCAGCGACTTCGTCTTCGCCAACGTCACCGTCGGCCCGGTGGCACCCGGTGCAGGCTTTGCGAGCCGCTCCATCGGCGGTGTGCTTCAGGCAGCAGGCGCCCGCATCTTCACCTTCGACCCGGCCAGCGCCAACAGCCTGCGCTTCACGACCACCCAGCGCTAGGACTTCGGAACGCGCTGAAGCCCGCGCGCTGCCCATGCTGTTCAACTCGCTCGAATTCATCCTGGGTTTTGTGCCCGCGGTCCTGCTGGGCTTCTTCCTGCTGGGGCGCTGGAGCCCTGCTGCGGCACTGGCCTGGTTGACTGCGGCCTCGCTGGTCTTCTACGGCTGGTGGAACCCGGCCTGGCTGCCGCTGCTGCTGGGCTCCATCGCCTTCAACTTCCTGCTGGGCCGCACGCTGGCGCAACAGGCTCGGCCGGCCTGGCTGGCGGCCGGCATCACCGTCAACCTGCTGCTGCTGGTGCACTACAAGTACACCGGCTTCCTGCTGGAAAACTGGGCGTTGCTGCGCGGTGCGGCCGCGGCTGCGGCGCCTGCCGACTTGCCTGAATTGCCTGAATTGCCTGAATTGCCATTAGGCATCTCGTTCTTCACCTTCACGCAGATCGCGTTCCTGGTGGACGTGTACCGCCGCAAGGCCGTCGACTTCAACCCGGTGCGCTACGGTCTGTTCGTCACCTACTACCCGCACCTCATCGCCGGGCCGGTGCTGCACCACGCGGAAATGATGCCGCAGTTCGCCCGCCCGGACATCTTCCGCTTCAGCCCGCAGCGCCTGGCCAACGGCAGCACGATTTTCGTGCTGGGCCTGTTCAAGAAGGTGGTGCTGGCCGACCGCTTCGCCACCTTTGCCAACCCGGCATTTGCTGCAGCAGGCAGCCAACCCCTGGGCTTTTTCGAAAGCTGGGGCGCCGCGCTGTCGTACACGCTGCAGCTGTACTTCGACTTCTCGGGCTATTCCGACATGGCCATCGGCCTGGCGCTGATGATCGGCGTGCAACTGCCGTTGAACTTCCACTCGCCCTACAAGTCGCTGGACGTCGCGGAGTTCTGGCGCCGCTGGCACATGACCTTGTCGCGTTTCCTGCGCGACTACCTCTACATCCCGCTGGGCGGCAACCGCCATGGCCAAGCCCGGCGCTGGCTCAACCTGTGGCTGACCATGCTGCTGGGCGGTGCCTGGCATGGTGCGGGCTGGACCTTCATCGTGTGGGGTGGTCTGCATGGCGCCTTCCTGGTGGTGCACGCGGCGTGGCGCAGCGCGGTCGACCACGTGGCCCCGGGATTCAGGCTGCCGCGCCCGCTGGCCTGGGCCCTGACCTTCACGGCCGTGGTGGTGGCCTGGGTCTTCTTCCGCGCACCCGACCTGCACAGCGCGCTTTCGCTGCTGCGCGGCATGGCGGGCCTTCAGGGCAGCCAGTTGCCGGACCAGATCATCGCTTTCGTGCCGCTGCTGGCACCGCTGGCGCAAGGCGTGGGCAAGGTGCCGCTGCTGGCCGACGGCACGGTGATGGGTGCGGTGGAGATGGCCGTGATGTTGGCGCTGGGCCTGCTCATGATCTGCCGCGCGCCGGCCTTGCATGAACTGAGCCCACGTGCACGCACCTGGCTGCTGGTGCCTTGCGCCGCGCTGGCCTTGCAGCAGGTGCTGCATGGGCAAGGGTCGCCGTTCCTGTACTTCCAGTTCTGAGCTGAGGCAAGCGCAGCGTGTGTCCTGAAACCGCCCCGCAGTGCCACCGGGTGCAACTGCTGCCGCCTGGCAGCGGCGGCGTGCGGGACTTCGCCGTTGCCTTGCAACGCCAGTGGGCGCAGGACGGCGTGGCGTCGTCCCTGCTGGCCCTGGACGAAGCGGCGGTGCGCGCGCAGCCTCTGCGGCAGCGGCTGCGTGCCCTGGCCTTGGAAAAGGGCAAACCAGGTGCGTCGTTGGCGTTGTTGCTGCACTTCTCGGGCTATGGCTACGGCCGACGCGGCCTGTGCGGCTGGCTCGCCGACGAACTGGCCGCCACGCGCTTGGCGCTGGGCCAGCGCCTGGTGGTGGTGACGATGTTCCACGAACTCTTCGCTGGCGGGCCGCCGTGGCGTTCGGCCTTCTGGCTGCAGCCCTGGCAGCGGCGCACCGCGCAGCGCCTGGTCCGTTTGTCGGACACCGTGGTGACCAACAGCGAACACCACCTCGCCTGGCTGCGTGCGCAGGCACCAGCCACGTTGCCGATGGCGGCGCAGCCGGTCTTCTCCAACGTGGGCGAGCCCGACACCGTGCCCGCCGCGCGCGCACGGCCGGAGCGCCTGGTCCTCTTCGGCGCCCAGTCCACGCGGGCGCGCGCTGCGGCGCGGCTGCTGCCCCACCTGGCCCGGCTGCAAGACCTGGGCGTGAAGGGCCTCAGCGAAATCGGCCCCGGCCAACCCACGGTGCCGGCCGGCCTGCCCTGGCCGCAGCGCTGGCTCGGGCTGCTGGCGCCAGCGGCTCTCAGCGCTGAACTGCTGCAGCATCGCTTTGCGCTCATCGACTACCCGATGCAGCACCTGGCCAAGTCCAGTGTCTTCGCGGCCTATGCGGCGCATGGCTGCGTGGTGCTCAACACCACCGAGCCGGGCGCGCCGGCCGACGGCCTGTGCCCTGGACAGCACCTGCACCTGCTGTCCGGCACCGCAGTCACGGCCCTGGACGCGAACGGCCTGGAGACCATGGCCGCTGCGGCGCGTGCGTGGTATCTGCCGCATGCCAGCGTGCTGCAAGCCCAGGCTTTCGCTTTGGCTTTCGCTTTGCGACTGCGGGTGCCCGCCGCATAGACCGAACGGGCAGGCCCGCCCGAGCCATGAGCCAAGCGCCGGCTGGCCAGGGCGACGACACCGCAGGTCGATACCGTCAGGGGAATGATCTCTGCGCCCATCCCGAACAGCAGCTGCGCCAGCGGAACCTGCCGTTGAGCGCGCCCGTGAGCGAGCCCACCCACGCCAGCGCACCGCTGGCCCACCGCAGCGACATCCAGGGCCTGCGTGGTGTGGCTGTGCTGGCCGTCACCGCCGTGCACGCCTGGCCTGACGCGCTGCGTGGCGGCTTCATCGGCGTGGACATGTTCTTCGTGCTGTCCGGCTACCTGATCTCCGCCATCATCTTCAGCGACGCGCAGGCGCAGCGCTTCACCCTGCATGGCTTCTACGCGCGCCGTGTGCGCCGCCTGTTCCCTGCGCTGCTGATCGTGCTGGTGGCCAGCCTGCTGGCTGCGGTGCTGCTGACATTTCC
Organism: Betaproteobacteria bacterium; assembly: GCA_031411215.1. Classification (GTDB taxonomy): domain Bacteria; phylum Pseudomonadota; class Gammaproteobacteria; order Burkholderiales; family Burkholderiaceae_C; genus Rubrivivax. The sequence continues at coordinate 48,988 of JANOAM010000067.1, read as the reverse complement.
CAGCCAGGCGCGGCAGGTTGGTCAACATGTGGCCGCGGGTTCGCTGTTTGCGTCCAACATCGCGCTCTGGTCCGAGGCCGGCTACTTCGACGCCAGCTCCGACAGCAAGCCGCTGCTGCATCTGTGGTCGCTGGGCATCGAGGAGCAGTTCTACATCCTGTGGCCGCTGGCCGCGCTGCTGGTGTTGCGCTGGCGGCGCCACGGCGGCTGGCTGCTGCTGACCCTGCTGCTGGGTTCCTTCGCGCTGAACGCCTGGTGGGTGGTGGACAAGGCCAAGGGCACCTTCTTCCTGCTGCCCACACGCGCCTGGGAACTGCTGCTGGGCGCGGCGTGGGCCTGGCTCACGACCGCGCAAGCCGCGCCGGTCTGGGCGGCAGCCTGGTCGCGTGCGCCGCGGGTCTGGCACGAGTGCACCGCGGGACTGGGCCTGCTGTTGCTGGCCGCGGCGTTTCTGTGGCTGGACAAGACACGGGCCTTCCCCGGTTGGTGGGCGCTGTTGCCCACACTGGGCACGTTGGCCCTGTTGGCCGCGGGGCCGCACACCTGGTTGGCGCGTCGTCTGCTGAACCAGCCGGTGCTGGTGTTCTACGGCGGCATCAGCTACCCGCTGTACCTGTGGCACTGGCCGCTGCTGGTCTTCCCGCAGCTGGCCGGCGTCGAACTGGACAACCCGACACGAGTGCTGATGCTGGCTGCCAGCGTGGGGCTGGCGGCGCTGACAGTGGACTTCGTGGAGCGACCGCTGCGCGCAGGAGCCTTGGGCCGAGTCGCGGTACCCGCCTTGTGCGCGGCCATGGTGCTGACGGGTCTCGGCGGCTGGGCGCTGCGCGCATCCGACGGTTGGCTGGCCCGTGTGCCGGATGCGCTTCAACCCATCGCGCGCGCGGACTTCGGCACCGACTTCAGCACCTACCGCGCCGGGCGCTGCTTCCTGGACCTGGAGCAAGGTCCGGATGCCTTTCACGGCAGCTGCGCCGCTGCACCGTCGTCGTCGCTGTCGGCCACCGCCATGCTGCTGTGGGGTGACTCCCATGCCGCGTCGCTGTACGTTGGACTGCAGGCTTCGGCTGCAGGGCTGGCGCAGTTCACCAAAGCACGTTGCCCGCCCCTGCTGCAAACGCCGGCCGGGGCCAGCCGGGGCTGCGCACAGACACAAGCCTTCGTCTGGGAATGGCTGCGCCGCCAGACACCGCAGAAAATGCCGCACACGGTTGTGTTGGGCGGCCACTGGTCCTTCTATGGCTGGGGCAAGGACAGTGCGTCGCTAACGTCACAAGTGCGCGCAACCGTGCTGGCCCTGCAGGCGCTGGGCGTGCAGCGCGTGGTGGTGATGGGCCACCTGCCGACCTGGACCACGCCGCTGCCGCGCCTGCTGCTGGCGCAGTGGCGCGATTCCGGCGCGGTGCCGGATCGTTTGCTGGGGCCGCTGGACCGCCAGGCCCTGGTCGCCGACACGCAGCTGCGCCGAGCACTCGTCGGTTCTGGCGCCGTGTTCATCTCTCCCTACGACGCCTTGTGCAATGCACAGGGCTGCCGGACGATGGAGCGCCGCGGCGGCCTGTTGATGCCGCTGGCGCTGGACGAGTCACACCTCACCGCGGACGGCTCCGCTCTGCTGGTGGGCCTGAGTCACGACCGCCTGTTCCACTGAGAAGCCCACTGAGAAGCTGTCATATCCGGGCCGTGTGGGCCTTGTAGCATCCGCCGCTGCCGTGCATCAGCTGAAGGTCCGTCCTTGAACCCACCACGCTATGGATCGGGCCAGAACGGCTTGATCAGCGGATACCTGTTTGGTGCCGACGCGGCTGGGGTGGTTGTGGACCTGGACGCGGCGCTGGCATGGCTGCGGGCCCCGGCCCCAGACGGCTTCGTTTGGCTGCACTTCAACCTGGCCGACGCCGCCGCCGAGCGCTGGATCCGGGAACACCTGGCCGTGGTGCCGGAGTTCTTCGAGGCGCTGCACGAGGGTTCGCGGTCCACGCGCATCGAGGATGCCAACGACACCCTGGTGGCGGTGGTCAACGATGTCGCCTTTGAGTTCGGCTTCGACCCGTCTGAAATCGAGACCCTGTGGCTCAACGTGGACCGCCGCATGGTGGTCACCGCCAGGCTGCGGCCGCTGCGGTCCATCGACCGCCTGCGTCAGGCTGTCAAGGAAGGCTGCCACTTCAATTCTTCGGTGTCCTTTCTGAACCACCTGCTGCACGACCAGGGTGATGTGCTGGTGCGCATCGTGCGCGAAGCCACGGTGCGTGTGGATGCCGTGGAAGACGGGCTGCTGGCCGGCCGCATGAGCGTCAAGCGCGCCGAGCTGGGCAAGCTGCGGCGTGTGCTGGTACGGCTGCAACGCTTGCTGGCGCCGGACCCGGGACCGCTGTTCCGTCTTCTGCGTGTGCCGCCACCCTGGGTGCCGCCGCAGGACCTGGAGGAATTGCGCCAGGCGACCGAGGAGTTCACCCTGGTGATCCGCGACCTGTCGGAACTGCAGGAGCGCATCAAGCTGCTGCAGGAAGAGATCGCCGCGCAACTCAATGAGCAGACCAACCGCAGCATCCACACCCTGACCATCGTCACGGTGCTGGCCCTGCCCATCAACATCCTGGCCGGGTTGTTCGGCATGAACGTAGGCGGCATCCCCATGGCCCAGAACGAGCACGGCTTTCTGGTCGTGGTGTGCATCATCATCACCTTCACGGTGCTGGCCGCGTGGCTGGCTTTCCGCAAGCGCGACTGAACATGCGCCCGTTGCTCACCCTGGCCGCCGCGCTGCTGGCCTCGCTGCTGCTGTACCTGGCCGTGTTCTCGGTGGTGCACCGCCCGCTGACCATGGGGAACATGGCGCAGACCCTGCAACGCAAGACGGCGCATGCGCAGTCGCTGCCACGGCCGCGCCTGCTGGTCTTTGCGGGCAGCAACGGCCGCTACAGCCACCGCTGCAGCGGCTTCACCGAAGCGACCGGGCTGCCCTGCACCAACCTGTCGATGGCGGTGGGCATCGGCCTGGACTTCCTGCTCGAGCAGTTCGAACCGCTGCTGGGAGCGGACGACGTGCTGTACCTGCCGCTGGAGTACAGCCAATTCCAGGTCTCGCGCGAAGAGATGGACGGCGGGGCCCAGAACGCGGCGCTGATGCACGAATTGCGTGACCAGCTGTGGCAACTGCCGCTGCCGCGCATGACGCGCGTGATGAGCAGCTTCGATCTGCCCTTCCTGGTCCACGGCTTGCTGGAAATGGGTTTGGCCCGCACGGGTTTGCAACGCCGCGGCGGGCAGGCAGGACTCAGCACGCCCGAAGGTGACGAGCGGGGCCACACCGCCGCTGCCAGCCTGCCCTACCAAGCGTTTCTGCGCCAGACCCGCTTCGACCGCCGTCCGCTGCCCGTCGATTCCTATGCGCTGGACGTGCTGGACGATTTCCTGACACGTGCGAAGGCGCGTGGCGTGACCGTCTTCGGTGGCCTGCCGACCACCCCAGACCATGTTGCCCTGGACGACGCGGGCATCGGGCGTCTGCGTCAGCTGTACCGTCGCCATGGCCTGGGCTTCATCGAGCTGCCCAACCGCTCGCAATACCCGCTTTCATGCTTCCACGACACGCTGTACCACTTGAACGAGGAGTGCCAGATCGCGCATTCACGTGCGGTGGGGCAGGCGCTGGCGCAAGCACTCCGCTCCGGACAGCTGCACAACGAGTGACCGCTGGCTGGGCCTTTCGTCCCCGGGCGCCGTCGCGTTCAGGCCGGACTACAGAGCCGACCGGGAGAGTGCATCGGCAACCTGCTCGCGGCTCCATAGGCACATCTGGCGCTTGGGGTCGGGCTCGACCCAATCATCGATGCTGGCCAGCACGTCGCGGGGGAGGTGATAGGGCGCCGCGAACAAATCAATCATGCGGAAGCCACCGGTCTGGATGTCGAAATTGTTGAATCCAGTGGCGTTGTCATGCGTGGTGGTCAGCAAGTAAGGAATGCCAGAGCGAATGAAGTTGCCAAGCAGCGAACGGGTGTCCTTGAAAGACAGGTGGAAGAGGCAGTCGCGACAGATCATCAAGTCTGCGGAAGGAAACACATCTCGGGTCAAGTCGATATGGACGAAGGTGACTTGCTTTGACGGGTTCGGGTACTTCTTGTTGAGCGCCTCGATCAAGGGCAACACGATATCGCCGCCGACGTACGCCACCCCAGTCTGATCGACCACGGCTTTCATCCAGTTGAAGTCTCCGCACGGGGCATCAAATACCTTTCCCAAAGAGTATTGACGCAGCAGTTGGGGCAACTCACGGCGCAGGTTTTCCGTGTACTTCAGTGTCGAACCCAAGCCGCTCGCGCTTTCCTCGCTGCTCCAGTGGTTGGTCTTGTAGATCCAGGTGAATTTTTCCTCTGCCGATTGAAGCTTCAATATGCGCTTGGAAAAGTGCCGCCGCTTCAAAGCCCTTGCCGGATATTTGAATATCCGGAAGACCGTTGAAAGGAGTCCCTCTCTCTGGACGGAGTTGCGGAGCTTGTGCGCCACGTTGTTCATTTTTCAGCCTGTCGGGGACGTTGTCACAAATTCTGTTCGTCACGGTTGACAGCGCTGTGAATGAAGCGGCCTGGAGGCACAACTCCTTCCTAGCGCCGCAGCAGTTCCAGCAATTCGCTGGCGATACGGTCCGGTGCGAATTCTTCGCAGGCACGAAGGTAGGCGGCGCGGCCAGCTGCCAGCGCCTGTTCGGGGTCGTCCAGCCAGGACGCCATGCGACGCATCAGCTCCTGGGCGTCATCAATCTCGAAGCGGGGACAGGCCGGGCCCGCAGTCTCGGGCAAGCCGCCCGCGTTCGAGACGATGGATGCCACCTGGTGCGCGGCGGCCTCCACCGCGACATAGCCCGCTTGCTCCTGCACCCGAGAAGGAACCACGGCGGCCAGCGCACCGGCCAGCTCGTTTTGCACCTCAACCGGGCTGCGGCGCCCCAGCCAGCGTACGTTGGCGGCCAGGTCGTCCACGGCCAGAGCGGCCAGCAGGCGCTCGCGGTCGGGTCCGTCGCCGATGATGTCGACCACAAACTCTCTCCCGCTGCACCGGAGTCTGGCGCTGGCATCGAGCAAGGTTGCCCAGCCCTTCTCATCTGACAGCCGGCCCACGAAGACAAAGCGCAAGGGCCGGTGCAGCTCCTGCAATGTGCGGGCGACCTGGTCTGGCACCACAGCCAGCGGGTTTCGCAGCACGCTCACCGGTCGCGGAAGCGAGGATTGCGCGGCGCTGAAGCCGCTGCAGGCGCAGACGCGCCGCGCCAGCAGGGCCACCAGCGTGCGCATGGCCAGACGGCCCAGCGACGCCGCTCTGTAGCTTGTGCTGGTATCGAGCCGCCAGAGGTGCCCCAACTCAGTCCCGATGCGCCGCACAAAGGACATCGGCTCGTAGCGCCAATGCACCGTCTGGTACTGCGGGTAGTGCAGCTTCAGCAACGTGGGCCGGCGCAACAGGCGAGCGCAAAGCAACAAGGTCATGCAGTTCGAATTCAGCATCAGCGCGTCGTTTTCGCGCGCGGCTTGCCACTGCGAACGCCAACTGGCGTGTTTGGACGAAAACAGGCGCGGCCGAATTCCCTGGCACCGGACCAGCGCGGGCATGAGTTCGTTGACGGATGTCAGCACGCCGCTGATCTCACCCTCGGCATGGGGGTGCTGGATAAGCAGCTTCATGTGCCGTCACCAGCCTGTCCGCGAGCTCCGAGGGCAGCCATCAGAGGGACTGGATCGCGCTTCGCAGGTCCTCGGCGATGCGCGTGCCCAGGTAGAGGCAGCCGGCGGCGTTTGGATGCACACCGTCGGACGCCAGGTAGAGATCTCCGTTGCCGTCTCCAGCTGGCGCGCCAGCGCGACCCGTGCCGGTCTGCCACGGGCCGGCGCCCGTGCCGCGCGCTCCTGAACTGGCACGCCAGCCGCCGTTGAGGTTGTCGAGGAAGACCCAAAGCCCGCCGGCGGTCTGCAGGCCGGCCAGGATGGCGTCCGCCTTGGACTGGGCAATGGCATCGGTGGGTGACACCTGCCGGGGTGCCCAGGGTCCCAACGCGACCAGCACCGATTGCGGCAACGCCGCGCGCAGCGCGTTGAAGTGGGCCAACACAGCAGCGTCGAAGCCGGCGCGCGCCGCCGCCGCAGTGGCATAGGGCGGCAACGCGAAGGCGTTGTTGTCGTTGATGCCGCCGGCGGTGATGAATAGGTCGGGCACGGTGTCCGTGTTGCTGGCCAAGCGAGCCGGGAACGCATCGCCGGCATTGCTGAAAACACTGTTCGGCGCATAGCCGGTGCCACCGACCGCGTCGAGGTCAACATGTGGAATGCCCAACTGCGCGGCGGCTTCCCGGAACGGGCCGCTGACGCCCCACTGCGGCGCGAAGGCACCGCCGTAGGAGTCGGCCAAAGCGCCCATGGAGGCCTCGTCGGAGCGGTCCCAAGCACGCAAGGTGTCCCCCGCAGCCACGGCAACGGCACAAGGGCCTTGCGTGCTGCGGGCATAGAGCGACACCCTGCGGGTTGCCGCGGATCCGAAGTCCACCTTGACGAACGTGTTGGGCTGCGCGAGCGAAGCGCCCTTGACACCACTGGCCAGCGTCGTCGCGATCAAGTCTGGCGTTGCGTAGTGCCCATCGATCACCAAGGTGAAACTGGTGTCGGCACCAGCAAAGAGCACTTCGAAGGCACGGCCGTCCATCAGGAAGTGCAGCCCGCAGACACCCACGCTGCCCGCGGTGGCCGAAGGGTGGTTGCGCGTGACCGGGAACACATTGAAGCCTGCGATCGTGGCCGCCCCAGCAGCAGGCACTGTCCAGCGGTCACGCCGAAAGCCCCACACCTGCGGCACCGTTGCCAGCGTGAGTGCACCCGTGTTGTTCAGTGGCGGAACGATCTGCACACCGCTGCCCAGCGTGGACTGCGGGTTGTTGCCGCTGCCCTGGGTGACGGTGATCGTGGTGGTGCTGACGGCCAGCGTAGGCCTCAACAGTGCGGCCTTCAGCCGACTCAGTGGCGTCGGTGGTTGTGGCGGCGGTGTGGCGACACCCGGCGCTGGCGAAGCCCCACCGTCGCTGCAGCCAGGCAGCACCAGGCTGAGCCCTGACAAGGCAGTCAACGCGGCAATGCGCTTCAGGGCCCGTCGGCGGCCGGACAACGGGGCCGCATCGGCACCTTCCGAAAGCAGCTGATGCATGAGCTGGCCGGTGGACTTGTTCATGGTGTGGTGGGCACTTGCTGCGATGTCAGGCGAGACCGTTGGCGTTGGCCCAGGCAGGCCTCGCGGCGGCCTCCGACACAAGCACGCGGCTGTAGATGTCCAGGTAACGGTCGATGGCTTCGTCGGCACCAAAACGCCGAGCCCAGGCCATGCCGGCCTCGGCCCTTTGCCGGCGCACGTCCTGCGGGCTGCGCAGCAACTGCAACATCGCCTGGGCCCCCGTTTGCGCCCAGTCCGCCAGATTCGCGCCGTGTTGCAGCCGGCTCAAGTAGACCGCGGCACCGCCGCCCACCTCGTTCATGGGCGCCTCGCCGGTGGTGATGACGGGGCAACCACAAGCCATGGCTTCGACGATGGGCCAGCCAAAACCTTCGGCCAGGCTGGGGAACAACAGCACATGGGCCAAGCTGTAGGCAGCCTGCAATGCATCCGGGTTCAAAGGCGGCAGGAACTGCACGTGGCCCGCTGCCGGCACACGCGCCAAGGCTTCTTGCACCGCGGGTTTGGGGCTGGGGCTCAGCATCCACAGCGGCAGCGGATCGAGGCCCTCATCCACCTGGGCCTGCACGTAGGCCGCATACAGCGCAACGACGCCGGGCGTGTTTTTGTACCACTGGCCCGCGCCCACATGCATCAGGTAGCCGCCAGTCGGGACCTGCAGGCCTGCCCGTTGAAGCACGTGACTGGCGGCGCTGGCATCCAGCCGCTGGTAAGGATGGTTGAGCCCGTTGTAGACCACCTCGGAGGTGCGTGGGCGGACACCGCCGAAGTGATGCAGGTCGGCCCGCGTCTTCTGGGAGATCGAGATGAAGTGACGGGCCTGACGGAACCCTTGCTGGATGTAGCGCTGGTAGACCTTGCCGGTGAACGATGTGGGGTTCTCAGGGATCTCGCCCAAGGCCGATTGCAGAGCGAGCAGGTCGTGGCAGTGCACCACATGCGGTCGGTGCGCGGCAACGGGCACCCAGGGACCAAGGGCCTGGTCGCAAAACACATACAGCGTGTCCACCGGGTCTTGCTGCATCGCAGCCCGCATCTGCCTCGGGAATCGCAGGTACTGGTCCACATAGCCCGCCCACTTGGCACTGCTGCGATGCGGCCAGCGCCCGTGCAGCCAGCCGTCGGGTTGGCGCATGGACACCGTGTGGCCGCGGGCCCGATAGGCGTCTGCCAGAAGCCGCGCAAAGTGGCCCTGGCTGCGCAAGCCCAGGAAGGCCGGGTGGGTGAAGAGGACAAGGTTCACAAGGGCCAGTCACGAGAGATGGTTCGACCGCCGAGACCCGTGCTCATCGAACCGCCGCAGGCCCAAAATTGCGGTAGCGGTTCCACAGTGCCCGCCGCAAGGGCGCAAGCCTGATGACGGCGAAAACGGCCAGCGGGGCGAAAAAGTCGTAGGCAACTGTGCGGTACTTGTTCAAGGGAATCGATGCAAAGCTGCCGCTGGCATAGAGCCGCATACGACCACGCAAGGTGCGTAACAAGTGAAGCAGACTCCACCCACTTACAAACGCCGGGTGCTTGTGAGCGTAGATGGCGTGCGAAATAATCTGGCGAGTGACTTCGCGCTCGGAGATGCTGCGCCAAGGATGGAAGACAACGGCACGCTCTGCGAACACCAGGGTGGCGGGATGCGCCGCGAGCCTTTCGCGCAGGTCGCAGTCTTCCATGCAGGCGAAAGGGAAATCCTCATCGAATCCCTGCACTGCCTCGAAGACGCTGCGCCGGACCATGATGTTGCAAGACCACAGCGCGCCGCCTGTGGTGTTCAGGGGCGCATGGTGGTTGCCATTGGGTCGTGGGCCTACTGCGTGGATGGCGCCTTCCAGTACATCGGCCTGTGGGGACGCCGCCAACTTCTGCAGGTAGGCCTGCAACAAGTCGGTCTGAAGGTAGCAGTCATCGTCCAGGAACAGGATCCATTCGGCCTGCCCTTGGCGGGCGCCGTTGTTGCGGTTGACGGCCGGCCCGCGCGCGGGGCCGGCCACGTAGCGCACGCCGGGGAATGCCTGGGACAGCCGTTCGTCAAGGGCTGCCGTGTGACGATCGTCCGTGACGGTGATGGACGCGCAGCGGTTGGACAGTGACACGGCGCAGGACTCGTGCAGGGACTGCAGCAATTGAAGCAAGTCGTGCACACGACCGGCGCAGGGAATGACGATGTCAATACGGTTCATGGCGTTTCGTTTGCGGCTTGGACGGCGCTTGCTGGCCGTCGGAATTTCCAGGCCAGGTAGCCGGCAGAAGCCAGCAAGCCGGCCAGGGCGGTGACGCTGTTGATGATGAAACTGCCGCGCACAGTGGTCACGTCGACGAGCAGCGCGGCCAGCACCGTGGCCGCCAGTCCCGCGGGTGCGTTCAGCCAGAAGGGCATCACCCACCCGAGTGAGCAGCCCACGCTGTAGAGCGTGCCGCCCCAGGCCGCCAAGGCGCCAGCGGCCAGCATCCAGTTCAGCTCGGCCTGCAGGCCCCCGTAGTGGCCGCCCAGCACCCACAGCAGCGCATTCGGTGCCAGCCAACCCAAGGTCAGCAGCAACACCAGCAACAGCGCGAAGAAGGCGTTGGTGAGGATCAGGCCGCGCGTCAACTCGGCCCCGGCCTTGCGACGGGCGAAGTAGGGCAGGACCAGCGCAGCGGTCACCGAGCCGATGACCGCGAACAAGGCCGACAGCCGGCCCAGGGCACCCACTTCGGCGACGTGCTGGGTGCTGCCAAAGATGCCGATCAGCCACACAGCGACCTGACTGCTGAGCACGTAATAGATGGAGTTGGGCGCCTGCCGAAGCACCTGTTGCCACAGGGCGCTGCGGTACTCTCCGGTGGCCACGATAGGCTGCTGGGCGTCCGGCGCCACGGCGCGCAACATCAGGAACAGGGCCACGGCGGCGCCACCCAGATTGACCACGCAGGCCAGCGTGGCATCCAGCGCCAGGTTGGCGGCCAGTGCAAGGGCCAGCAACTTGCCCAGACTGATGCTCAGGTCCAGCTTCTGTTGCATCGTGACCCGGCCCAGCAGCCGGGTCACGGACAGCACCACGCTGCCCCGGACCTGGACAGCCGCCGTCGCAAGAACGAGCGCTGTCAAGGCGGCGACCTGCCACATCTCTGCCTGTTGCCACAGCAGCAAGGTGGCGCATGCCGGCACCACGACGAGCACCGGCAACACGGCGAGCCGCCGGCGCAGGGCCTCCGCGTCCGCCACCAGGCGTCCCATGGCGGCGGGCTGCGCTGCCGCCATGCCCATCGCGCCAGGCGGGCCCGACAACAGCCGCCCTCCCAGGGCCAGCACGGCGCTGGCCAGACCGAGTTCACCCAGCACAGCCGCCACACCCGCCATGCTGAGCGCCAGCGTGTAGTAGCCGTACTGCGTCGGCTCCATGGACCGCACCACCACGACGCCGGCCAGGAAGCCGATGGCCTGTACGGCCATCTGCGTGGACGCAAAGCGGGTCAACAGTCCCAGGCGGCGGCGGTTGACCAGGTCGTTCAGCGACATGGCTCGGGCAAGGGCATTCATGTCGGGCGGTGATTGATGGACATGCCGATCAGGTCCGCATCAGCAGCTGGCGGAAATAGTCGATGGTTGGCGACAGCCCGTCCTGCAGCGACACCTTGGGCTCCCAGCCCAGCTTGGACTGAGCTACCGTGATGTCCGGGCGGCGCTGCCTGGGGTCATCTCCCGGCAGCGGTTTGAAGATCAGCCGCGACTTGCTCTTGGTCATGCGCAGCACCGTCTCGGCCAGCTGCAGCATGGTGTATTCGCCGGGGTTGCCAATGTTCACCGGGCCGGTGAAGCCGGCTTCGGTGTTCATCATGCGCACGATCACGTCCACCAGGTCGTCCACGTAACAGAAGCTGCGGGTCTGTTGGCCGTCACCGAAGATGGTGATGTCCTCGCCGCGCAAGGCTTGCACGATGAAGTTGCTGACGACGCGCCCGTCGTCAGGGCGCATGCGTGGACCGTAGGTGTTGAAGATGCGCACCACCTTGATGTCCAGCTGGTGCTGGCGGTGGTAGTCGAAGAACAGGGTTTCGGCGCAGCGTTTGCCTTCGTCATAGCAGGCGCGGATGCCGATGGGGTTGACGTTGCCCCAGTAGTCTTCCGTCTGCGGGTGCACGGCCGGGTCGCCGTAGACCTCGCTGGTGCTGGCCTGCAGGATGCGTGCGCCCAGGCGCTTGGCCAAGCCCAGCATGTTGATGGCACCGTGCACGCTGGTCTTGGTGGTCTGCACCGGGTCGTGCTGGTAGTGCACGGGGCTGGCCGGACAGGCCAGGTTGTAGATCTGCCCCACTTCCACGTACAACGGGAAGGTCACGTCGTGGCGCTGGAACTCGAAGTACTCGCTGGCCAGCAGGTGGCGAATGTTGTTGCGGCTGCCGGTGAACAGGTTGTCCACGCAGAGCACGTCACGCTGGTCTTCGACCAGGCGGTCGCACAGGTGCGAGCCCAGAAAACCGGCGCCGCCGGTGACCATGATGGTGTCGTTCAAGATGTGCCTCTCAGTTGGAAAGTCGTTCGCCTGGGCAGGTCGCCCAGCGTGGCTCGTGGGATCGCTTTCGAAGTTGCGCGTGCCGGCATGGGCGCGCTGCAGCTCGCGATGAGCAGGCCGGCGAACAGCCAGCCGAAGAAGTTGATGGTTCCCTGGCCCGTGATCTGCCCCATCACCAGCACGTAGGCCACGTAGGACCACAGCATCAGCGGCAGCGGGTCACCCAGGCGGCGCGTGGCACGCAAGGCCATGCGGGTGAGCCAGGCCACCAGCGCCAGGCGCATGAGCACATAGCCCATCCCGAACAGCGGGCCCAGGTCCACCATGTGGCGCGCGAAGTCGGACTCGGCATAGGGCGGCGGCTGGCCGTCGATGCGCGCGCCCAGCGTGATGGCCGCATTGCCGCCAAAGCCCAGACCGCTGCCCAGCACCGGAACCTGGTCGACGAGGTGCAGGAAGTCGACCAGGCCATAGAGCGCGCGCCCGATGACGCCCGTGTCCTCGAAGGTCTGCCGCTCCGTGGCGTCGGCCGCGGCCCAGCGCGCCGAGAAGGCGGCGTAGCCTTCGGGAAAGACCAGCGGATAGGCCGAGAGTGCGGCCACCGTCAGCACCGCCGGCCAGATGAAGGCCCGCCCCTTCAAAGCGCCGGAGCGCCCCGCCACACCCACCATCTGCGCCACCAACACGGCCACCGCGCACTGCAGCACGAGGCCGCGGCTGCCGCTCAAACCGATGCAGGTCAGCACGCCGGCCCCTGTCATCAGCAGCGTCGGCAGGTTGGGCTGAGGCAGGCGTTTGGGCGACATGAAGGCCGTCAGAAGCAACAGAAAAGCCGTGGCCACGAACTGCTGCTGGGCTGCACCCGAGGCAAAGGGGCCTTGAGGGCGCGTACGTTCCACCGTGAGGCCCAAGCCCCTGAACTGCAGTTCCTTCTCTTCGGCAATGCCGACATTGATGGGCGCGCCTTGCGGCGCAGCGAACTGCAACACCACCAGCACGCCCACTGGGATGGCCAACCACAGCAGCAGCTTGGCCAGGCGCAACGTGTCGGCGCGCCGGAAGGTGGCGCCCACCAGCAGGGCCAGTGGCGGATACAGGAAGTAGGCGCGCCAGCCGTACAGGCCGAGTGTCAGCCGCTGGTCGCTTGGGCCGCCGGTGGCCCATTGCATCAACAGCACCACCACACCCACCACAGCCATCCACCCGAACACACGCAGCCAACGGCTGCGCCTGGGCCACAAGCCGTGACGGAAGGCCAGCGCGTAGGTGGCCAGCAGCACCGGATCGCGCACGAAGAAGATGTAGGCCCCCAGTTGCGGCGCCACCCACTTGCGCACGGCACCTTCCAGCATGGCCATCAACAACAGCAGCAGCACCAGTCGTACGACCAACTGGCGGCCCCGCTCCCGGGCGGGGCTCAATGCACTGGCAACGGCACCTGGCCGCGGCCGCGGCTGCGCCGCCCGTCGCGTCGCCAGCCCGGCACGCAGGGCGCGCGCCTCAGGCCGCCAGGGCTGCACTGCGGCGCTGGCACGCATGGGTCATCACTTCCAGATAGGCGGCCGCCACCCGCTCAGGCAGGTGGCGGGCCAGATGCTCCGCCGACTCGGCCCGCAGGTCGCACACGCTGGGCCGCTGCACATGCCAGGCCAGCAACTCGGATGCCAAGGACGCAGCATCACCCTTGGCAAAGCTGCGGCCACAAGGGCCGGCAGCTTCTCGCAGGCCCCCACTGCGCGCCACCAGCGGCACACAGCCGCAGGCCAGACCTTCAAGTGCCACCAGGCCGAAGGGTTCCTCCCAGACCGATGGCACCACCAGCACCTGGTGCCGGTGCAGCAGGTCCACCAAGGCTTCGCCCTGCTGGCGGCCCGCGAAGTGAACCTGCGACTTCACACCCAGGCGCCGTGCCTGAATTTGCAGCGCGTCCAGCTCCGGCCCGTCGCCCACCAGCGTGGCGGCCAGCCGCAGGCCTTGGTTCTTCAATGCCTGCAACGCATCCAGCAGCAGCGCGGCGCCCTTGTCGCTGACCATGCGCCCGACAAAGATGAGGTCGCGTGTGCGCGCCACGCCCTGGACCGGCCTGAACAGCGTTGCGCGGTAGGGGTTGGGCACACGCGTGCTGCGCACCGGCAAGTCGTCGGCCACCGCCTGGCTGACGCTGATGTTGGTGGCCAGCCGCAGCAGCGCGCGCTTCAAGCGCGCCGCCAAGCCGTGGTGCGGTATCCAGGTGTGGTGCGCCACCACCCAGGGCCGCGGGCACAGCAGCAGCGGCCAGGCCAGGCGCAGGCTGATGTTGTTGTGGAAGACCACGTCCGCCTCGCGCACCAGCGACCACAACGCAGTGGCAGCCGGCCGCCTGACGATGCGATACGGTTCGCCGTCGGGTGTGCTCGAGCGCGTCTGCGTCACCACCGTCACGGCATGGCCCTGCTGCACGAACTGCTCCGCCAGCACCGCAGACACCGTTTCGATGCCCCCCACCGAGGGGCTGAACGGCACCGAACAGAGAAGAATCTTCATCGGCACGGGCCCTGCCCGCGCGGCGCGCTGGAACACATTGCAGTCCACCCAAAAGCGCGCAATCCTAGGCAGCCAATATGGCGTGAGTGAGTCAGCCTGCCGAAGCGGCACCACGGCCCTGGCGAGCTGTCATCCGCGGGTCTTGGGGGCTGCCCAGAATCGCGGCTTCTTGCCGTGTCCTGCCTCGTCTGCTGCCCCTATGCTGCTGTTGTCCCACCCCACCGGCAATGCCAATGTGCGCGCCCTGCTCCAAGGCGCCCAGCGCCGGCAGCAGCTGGGCGCCTACGCCACGGCACTGGGCTTTGCCGGCGGACGCGAACGCTTCCGTGGCTTGCCGAAAGCACTGGTGGCCGAACTGCAGCGCCGCTGCTACGAGCTGCCTGCTGCACAGGTGCTGGCGCGACCCCAACTGGAATCCGTTCGGCTCATCTGCCGCAAGCTGGGGGTCACCGTTCCCATCCGCCAGGAGACCGGCTGGGCGTCCGTGGATGCGGTCTACCGCGACCTGGACCAGCACGTGGCCACGCAGTTGCCGCTGTGGCAGCGGCAGCGCCAGCTGTCGGCGGCCTATGCCTATGAGGACGGCGCGCTGGCCACCTTGCAGGCTGCGCGCAACCTGGGCATGACTGCCGCATACGACCTGCCCATTGCCTACTGGCAGACCGCCCACCGCCTGCTGGCCGATGAAGCGCAGCGTCTGCCCGAGTGGGAGCCCACGCTCGTCGCCACGGCCGACTCACCGCGCAAGCTGGAGAGAAAAACCGCCGAGCTGATGGCCGCAGACTTGGTGGTCTGCCCCAGCGCCTTCGTGCTGGAGTCGATCCCGCCGGCGCTGCGCCAGGGCCGGCGCTGCATCGTGGCCGAGTTCGGGTCACCGCCAGTGCCCACAGTCGTCAATTCCAGCGCCACCACCAGGCCCGCGCCGCTGAACCGCCGCATGCGCTTCCTGTTTGCCGGCTCCATGGGCCAGCGCAAGGGCCTGGCCGACGTCTTCGCGGCCTTCGCACGGCTGCAGCGTTCCGACATCGAACTGGTGGTCATGGGCTCGCTGCTGATGCCGATGCCGTTCTACCGCCGCCATGGCGGCGACTTCACCCACGAACCCACCCGGCCGCATGGTCAGGTCCTGGCCCTGATGGACAGTTGCGACGTGCTGCTGCTGCCTTCGCTGGTGGAAGGGCGTGCACTGGTGCAGCAGGAAGCGCTGAGCCGCGGGCTGCCCATCGTCGTGACCCGCAACGCCGGCGGCGAAGATCTGGTGGACGAAGGCCGCACCGGCTTCCTGGTGCCCATCCGGTCGCCCGAAGCGCTGGCCGAGCGCATCGCCTGGCTGGCCGATCACCGGCAGGACCTGCCGGCCATGTCCGTGCAGGCCCGCCAGATGGCGGCGCGCTTCACCTGGTCGGCCTACGCCGACAAGGTGCTGGACGCGGTGGCCGCAGTCTTGCCTCAACCCATCGCTGCATGAACCAGACGACTTCCGGTCCGGCACCACAACGCTGCCGCGTGGTCGTGCTGACCTTCAACTGCGAAGGCATCATCGGCCGCACGCTGGCGCAGGCGCGCCGCATAGACCCCTGCCCGCTGGTGGTGGACTCGTTTTCCAAGGACGGCACGCTGCAGGCCCTGGACGGACCAGCGGAAGTGCTGCAACGGGCGTTCGTGCACTACGCGGACCAGCGCAACTGGGCCATACAACAGCTGGACGCGCGCGTGGACGCGCCGGCCTGGCAACTGCACCTGGACGCTGACGAGGTGCTGGACGAGCAGGCTGTGCACGCCGTGCTGCGTGTTTTGAAGGCCGGCGACAGCGCGACGCACGACGCCTACCTGCTGCGCCGTCTGGACTACTTCATGGGCCGCGCACTGAAGCACAGCGGCCTGAACCCCTGGCACCTGCGCCTGTTCAGGCAAGGCCAGGGCGCCTGCGAGGACCGCCTGTATGACCAGCATTTCGTGGCCCGCGTGCCGGCGGGGCGCTTGTCGGGCTGCATGCACGACATGAATGCCGGCACGCTCAGCGAATGGACCGCCCGCCACAACCGGTGGAGCGACCTGGAGGTGGCCGAACGCCTGCGTGGGGGCGCGCCCAACGGGCCGGGTGTGTTGCAGGCCCGGCTGGCTGGCGACCCGCGCGAACGCACACGCTGGCTCAAGGCCCTGTACTACCGTCTGCCGGCCGGGCTGCGTGGAGCCGCCTACTTTGCGTACCGCTACGTGCTGCGAGGCGGCTTCCTGGACGGCCGCGAAGGCCTGTACTTCGCCTTCCTGCAGGCCTTGTGGTTCCGCATGTTGGTGGACGCCAAGTTGCTGGAGGCGCGGCAGTCGGCTGCCGCACAGCCGGACTGATGGGCTGATGGGCTGACCGCGCTTCAACCGCCAGGGCGGCGCGCGGTAACCAGCATCGTGCGCGGCATCGGCACCACAAAGCCCACGGTCTCGGCCTTGGCCTTTTCGAAGCCATGGCGCTGCAGCCACGCGGTCAGCGTGCCTTCGGCGCTGAAGCTGCCTTGTCGCGGCACGGTCAGCAGCAGCAGGCCGCCAGGTCGCAGCAGCTCATGCGCCAGTTGCAGCAGCCGGTCGGTGGCAGGGATGGCGGCGCGCAGCTGCAGGCCGACCACCGCGTCATAGTGGTCAAGAAACTCCGCTGGCGCAGGCGCCAGCGGGCCCACGTGGTGGAAGCGCAGTTCGGGGTGCGCCTGCCGCGCGGCGGTGATGCGCCCGGCGACCTGGTCCATCCCGTGGGCGTCGAACCCACAGCGCGACAGGGCGGCCGTCATCCAGCCCTGGCCACAGGCCAGTTCCAGCACGGTGCGCGCGCCGAAGCGGTCCAGCTTGATCAGCACTGGGCGGGTGGTCTCGGCGCCATAGGGCGCAGCGAGGGCCGCGTCGCGTGAGTCAATCTGCATGGTGCATGGTCCGTTGCCGCAAGTACCGTGCGGGAACGCCGGCATACACGCCCCAAGGCTGCAAGTCGCGCGCAGCCACGCTGCCCAGGCCCAGCACGGCGCCTTCGCCCACCACCACACCGGCGCACACCGTGGCACGTGCGGCGATCCAGGCCTGGGCGCCGATGGTGATGGGCCGGCTCACCATCGGGAAGCCGGGATCGTCGATGTCATGACCGGCGCCACACAGGTAGGCTTCCTGCGACACCACGCAGTACCGGCCCAGCGTCACAGTCACGGGGTTGTAGACGATGGCGCCGTCGGCGATGCAGGCGCCCTCTTCGCAGACCAGGTTCCAGGGTGCCCAGATGCGCGCGCCGGCGTAGATGTGGCAGCCCTGCTCCAGGCGCGCACCGAACACACGCAAGACAGCGGCGCGCCAGGCGTGCAGCGGCCGCGGGCTCAGACGGAACAGCAGCAGCGCCGCCACAGCCCAGAGTGCGCGCGCCAAACGGTTGCGCAGGCCAAAGCTGGGCTGCAGGTGCGGGTTGTCGGCATGGCGCAGGGCGGGCGCAGGGTTCAAGGCGGGTGGCATGAGGCGCCGCAGCTTAAGGACACGTGATGTCCCGGCGTTGACAAGACACGCATCCGTTTGGACGCCCGGCCGCCACGCCAGCGTCATGAAGTCACCGCGTAGCACAACGTGTGGCGCATCGGGAGACGCATCGAGAGACGCACCGCAGGCTGCCGTGCCCGTGTTCGGCTGCTGTCATCGTCGCGCCACGCGGTCGGCCTAGGCTCCTGTGTGTTGCGTTCGCGGCATTCGGCTGTGCTCCTAACCGGAAGGTTGCTCATGACAAAGATCCTGCTTTCATGCTGTCTGCTGGCGCTGCTGAGCGGAACCTCCGGGGCCCAGGCAGCACTCGGCACATCCGAACGCATGCGCGCTGACAGCACGGCGGTGCGCGCCGCAGAAACGCCTCCGCAGCCGGGACCGACACGTTGGCCCGGCCTCAACTGGTACCTGGGCGTGGGTTGCGTCAGCCTGCTGGCCGTGCAGCGCATCCGCTGGTTCAACCCGCAGCGCCGACTGCGACATCCGCAGCCCTGACAGGCGGCTTGCGGACGCTCTGCGTCCGGGCCCGGCATGCGCCTGCATGTCGATTTGTTGACGGCCTGCATGTCCTTTCAGCCGGTCGCGCGCCATGCCCATGTCATGAAGGCTTCCTAAGCTCCGCGGCGCATGAACGCGATCCTTCTCCCAACAAGTTCCGTCGCACAGCCCGGCGGCCCGGCCTGGCGCAACGGCCCGCAGCAATGGGGATTGCTGGCGCTGGGCCTGGCCGCGCTGGTGGCCTGCCACTGGGCGGGGCTGGTCTTCATGGTGGCCACCTGGCAGGGTGTGGAGGAATACAGCTACGGCTGGTTCGTGCCGCTGATCAGCATCTTCCTGGTCTGGCAACGCAGCGACGAACTGCGTCGGCTGGAACTCCAGGGATCCTGGTGGGGCCTGCCGCTGGTCGCACTGTCGCTGCTGCTGGCGGCCGTGGGGCACTTCAGCGCCATCCGCAGCATCAGCCAGTACGGCTTTGTCCTGGGCCTGGTGGGACTGTCCCTGGGCTGCGTGGGTGCGCAAGGCACACGCCTGATCCGCATGGCGCTGGTGGTGCTGCTCTTCATGGTGCCGCTGCCACAGTTCGTCTTGCGCGAGCTGTCGCACGGCCTGCAGCTTCTCTCATCGCAGCTGGGTGTTGCACTGATCCGCCAGTTCGGCATCAGCGTGTTCCTGGAAGGCAACGTGATCGACCTGGGCAGCTACAAGCTGCAGGTGGTGGAAGCCTGCAACGGCCTGCGCTACCTGTTCCCCTTGATGGTGCTGGGCTTTCTGGGCGCCTACTTCTACCGCGGCCCCTGGTGGCAGCGCCTGGTCATCGTCGCCAGCACGATTCCGCTGACCATCGCCATCAACAGCCTGCGCATCGGCCTCATCGGCGTCACCGTGGAGTACTGGGGCGCGCAGATGGCCGAAGGCCTGCTGCACGACCTTGAAGGCTGGTTCATGTTCATGGTGTGCCTGGCGCTGCTGATCGGCGAAATGGCGCTGCTGGCGCGCCTGGACCCCCAGCGCCGTGGACTGGGCGGCCTGCTGGCGCTGGAGATTCCCGCTCCCGCGCCGCCGGGTGCGGCGCTCCAGCTTCGCCGAACCGGAGCGGCTTCGCTGGTCGTGCTCGCCCTGCTGGGGGGCGCAGCCGCGCTGGCCCTGGCCACGCCCGAGCAGCAGCTGCGAAAACCCGCACGTCAGGCCTTCACCGAGTTTCCCTTGAGCCTGCCCGGCGGCTGGCTGGGCCGACCGGACCGCATCGCGCCGGACATCCTGGCCGTCCTGGCAGTGGACGACTACTTCATCGCCAACTACGCGCGCCCATCCGCACCCTGGGTCAACTTCTATACCGCGTACTACGCCTCACAAAGCGGCGGCCAGAGCAGCCACTCGCCGCGCACGTGCATCCCGGGCGACGGCTGGGCCATCCTCAGCATCGAACCGGTGACCATTGCGCTGGAAAGCGGCGCCAGCATGCAGGTCAACCAGGCGGTGATCCAGAAGGGCGAACTGCGGCAACTCGTCTACTACTGGTTCCAGCAGCGCGGCCAGGTCATGACCGGCGAGTACGAGGTCAAGTGGGGCATCTTGCGCGACGCCATGCTGCACGACCGCTCCGACGGTGCACTGATCCGG
Source organism: Betaproteobacteria bacterium (assembly GCA_031411215.1). Taxonomy (GTDB): domain Bacteria; phylum Pseudomonadota; class Gammaproteobacteria; order Burkholderiales; family Burkholderiaceae_C; genus Rubrivivax. Next base: position 29,138 of record JANOAM010000067.1, on the reverse strand, counting down.
CTCGTCACGCCGGTGCTGGCACAAGAAGGGCAGGCCGCGGCCGAGCAGCGCCTGTCCGATTTCCTGCGCAGTCTGCAGCCGCGGCTGCGCGCTTTCATTCCCGACTGATCACATGAACCCAAAGACACTCTGCGCACGGCTGCTGCTGGCCACTTCCGCCTTGGCGCTGGCCGCTTGCGGCACCAAGGAAGGCCGCATCGATTCCGGTCTCAAGAAGGGCGCCGACTTCGTGCAGGCGGCAGACTGGGACAAGGCCAATGTCGAAGTGCGCAACGTGCTGCAGATCGACCCCAAGAATGCGCGGGCGTATCTGATCGCAGCCCAGGTCAGCGAAGGCCAGAAGGAACTGCCGCGGGCTTACGCGCAGTACGGCAAGGCCCTGGAACTCCAGCCCGAGTTGCTGGACGCCAAACTTGGCCAGGCACGCTTGCTGCTGCTCACGGGTGACACGGCGCGCGCGCAAACGCTGGTCAAGGAAGCGCTGGCCGTCGATGCCCGGCACCCGATGGCGCGCACGCTGCAGGCCGCCTTGCTCGTCCGTGCCGACAAGCAGAATGAAGCCCTGGCATTGGCCAAGGACATCGCCGCCGCCGGTGGGCCCCTGCTGGCCGACACCAGCCTGCTGCTGGCCGGCCTGCATGCCAATGCACGCGAATGGGCACAAGCCGCAGCCGTCATCGACCAGGCCCTGAAGCAGGAGCCGCGGCATCTGGGCCTGCTGCAGGCGGCTGTTGAACTGGTGGCTTCCAATCCGCAAGACACCCAGCTGGCAAACATGGCTGCGGACTTCTTCAAGCGCGCAGTTGCGCAGTCGCCGAAGAACACCGAGCTCTGGTTGAGCTGGGCCCGCTACCACCTGAGCCGCAAGGAGAGCGACGCGGCCGAGAAGGTGCTGCGCGACGCCGTGCAGGCACAGCCTGAGGACGGCAAGCGGCGTCTGGCCCTGGCCGACCTGCTGCAGAACACACGCGGAGTGGCCGCTGCCGAAAAGCAACTGCAAGACAGCATCAAGGACCGGCCACGCGACATGTCGCTGCGCTTCGGGCTGGTGAATCTGTACCGCGGTGCCAACCGCGTGGACGACGCGCAGAAGGTCTTGCAGGAGATCATTGCGCTCAAGGAAGACACCCCGAGCACCATCAACGCCCGCACCCAGTTGGCCGGTGACCGCCTGGCCTCCGGCAAGACCGAAGAGGCTGGCGCACTGCTCGCCGAGGTCCTGCAGGCCAACCCGCGCGACAACGCGGCGCTGCTGCTGCGCGGCCGCATGCACCTGACAGCCGGTGCGCCGCGTGACGCGGTGCAGGACTTCCGAGGCGTGCTGAGGGACCAGCCCACCTCGCCGCAGGTGCTGCAGTTGCTGGCCCGGGCCTACCGCGCGGCCGGCGAACCGCAGCTGGCGCGTGATGCGCTGACCGAAGCCGCAAGGGCCGCCCCCACCGACGCCCGCCTGCGCGCCTTGCTGGTGGCCGACATGGCCGATGCCAAGGACTTCAAGGGTGCACGCGCCGAACTGGACGCCGCCATCCAGGCCCTGCCCGACGCCCCGGCCCTGTACGAACTGAAGGCGCAGATGGCCATGAGCCAGAAGGACACCGCGCTCGCATGGAGCAGCCTGGAACAGCTCAAGGCCAGGCAGCCCAAGCAGGCGCTGGCGTATGTGCGCCTGGGGCAGTTGCACACCGGCCTGAAGAAGTACGACCTGGCGCTCAAGGAGTACGACGCGGGCATGGCCGCCGCACCGGGCGACGCCGCGCCCTATGTGGCTGCTGTCACCTTGCTGACGAGCGTCGGCCGCCATGAAGAAGCGATGGCCCGCATCCAGGCGCGCAGCAAGGCAGAGCCCGGCAACGTGCTGCACCAGCAGCTGACGGGTGAGGTGGGCCTGGCCCGGCGCGATTGGGCCGGTGCGCAAGGCGCCTTCCGAGCCGTCATTGCGGCCCTTCCTTCGGAACCCACGGCGTACCTGCGCCTGGCGCGCTCACTGGCCCAGCAGGGCGACGCCACTGCTGCGCTGGCCACACTCACCGACGGCGAACGTGCCGCACCCCAGGACCGCAGCCTGCCCCTGGCCCGCGCTGAACTGCTGGCACGCCTGAACCGGCACGACGACGCCATCGCGCTGTACGAGACCTTGAACACGCGCTTCCCCGACGACGACGTCATCACCAACAACCTGGCCTACCTGCTGGCCGAGGTGAAGCGCGACCCGAAGAGCACCGAACGTGCACTGCAGCTGGCCGCGCGCTTTGCCAAGTCCAGCAACCCGGGGCACCTGGACAGCCTGGGCTGGATCCACTACCAGCTGGGCCAGTACGACAAGGCCGTGCCGCTGCTGGAGAAGGCCGTTGCGCTGGCGCCCACGCCGCTGCTGCAACTGCACCTGGGCCAGGCCCTGGTCAAGGGCGGCGACGCCCCGCGCGGCAAGGTGCTGATCCGCAAGGCCATCGACAGCAAGGCGGAATTGCCGCGGCTGGACGAGGCGCGCGACCTGCTGGCCCGCGGCTGAGCGGCCGGACTGCCCATGGAAGCCCACGTGGCCCTGGCGCTGCCCGACGGCGCCCGCATCGTCGTGCCGCGCGCGCTGCACTTCATCACGCCCTATGTCCTGGAAGAACAGGGCGACTGGTTCGAGCAGGACATCCACTTCGTCCGCCGCATCCTGCGCCCCGGCGACCTGGCCGTGGACATCGGCGCCAACCATGGCGTCTACACACTGAGCATGGCGCAGGCGGTCGGCCCGACCGGCCGTGTCTGGGCCTTCGAGCCCGGCAAGGGGGTCCGACAGCTCCTGCAGGAGTCCGTGGCGCTGAACGCATTTGCACACGTCAAGGTCCTGGCCGAAGCGGTCTCCAACCGCGAAGGCCAGGCCTGGCTGTCCAGCAGCGGGCACTCCGAACTGGGCACCCTGTCGGAAGGCCCGGCGGCCGCACGCGAACCGGTGACGCTGACGACGCTGGACAGCGCCATGGAAGCCGAGGGCTGGCCCGACCTGGCCTTCATGAAGGTGGACGCCGAAGGCGAGGAGGCGAACATCCTGCGCGGTGGCCAACGCTTCTTCAGCGAGCGCGCACCCCTGGTGATGTACGAAGTGCGGGCCGATGGCAAGTTCAGCGTCGAGCTCGTCGACCAGTTCGCCGCCCTGGGCTACGACTCCTTCAAGCTGGTACCGGAACCGGGCCTGCTGGTGCCCTTCCGGCGTGGCGACGCGCTGGACGCCTTCGCCCTGAACCTGTACGCCTGCAAGCCCGAGCGTGCGGCCCTGTTGGCCGCTGTCGGCCGCCTGGTGCCGGACGATGCCGATGAAGCCGCCAGCTCGTCTGCCGCATTGGACTTGTATGCACGCAGCCAGAACGCGCTGCAACGGCCGGCCCAACGCTGGGCCGACCTGCAACGCAGCCTGGCCCTGCTCACGGAGGCCGCAAGTCAGGCCCCTACGCCAGCGCACCTGTCCAGCCTGGCACGGGTTGCCGCCGCGGCCGGCGAGCGTGTGGCGGCCCTGACCGCCCTCACGACCCTGCTGCAGGGCTGGGCAAGCCCGCAGGCCCTGGCTGCTGCAGGCCCGCACCTGCCTGCCCTGCCGCGCTTTGACATCCGCCCCGCCGGGGTCGACGCCGCCGTGTGGTTCCTGGCCGCCGTGCTGGAAGCCCACGAACAGATGTCCGCCCATTCGTCGTTCTATGCCGGCCCGCCCGCGCTGCAGCGGCTGGAGATGATCCACCGGCTCGGCCACGGCAGCCCGGAAATGCAGCGGCGGCTGCGACTCATGCGCATGCGCTTCCCGGCGGCCGGAGCCGCGTGATGGCGCCGTCACTGGCGCCGTCACTGGCGCAGGCCCAGTCGCTGCTGGCGGCCGGGCGGATCCAGGACGCGCTGCGGCTGCTGGAACCCGCCGTCGAACGGCCGGCGCAGCAGGCCGAAGCGCTGTACCTGCTGGCCGTGGCCGCCGTCATGGCCAAGGAGCCCGGGCTCGCGTTGTCGCGTGCCCGCGAGGCCGTGACCGCCAAGCCCTTCGACGCGCGCTGTCACTTCGCGTTGGGGCGGGCCCTGAAACTGGGCGGCCGCGTGGCTGAGGCCGAGTCCGCCTATCGCCGGGCCATCGAACTGGACCCGGCACATGCCGAAGCACATGTCAGCCTGGGGATCGTGCTCAAGCACCGGGGCGACCTGGAAGCGGCGATCGAGTCCTACCGCCGTGCGCTGGCCCTGCGCCCGGGCCTGGCCGCGGCGCGGGCCAACCTGGCCTATGCCCAGGGCGCCCTGGCGGAACGCGAGGCCGAGGCAGGGGCCCATGAGGAGCCCAGCGCCGAGGTCATCGAAGGCGCGCAGCGCGCCGCCGACATGGACCCCGGCAACGACACCCTGCAATTCAACCTCGGCCTGCTGCTGCGCAAGGCCGTGCGCCGGCGTGAATCGGTCGAAGCCTTCAACCGCGCGCTGGGCCTGGAGCCGGCGGACGCACGCTATTGCCTGCACCTGGGCCAGGCGCTGTCCGCCAGCGGCCACTTCGACGCCACCGCGGGCCTGTACAGGCGCTGGCTGGAACAGTACCCGGCGGACCCCGCCATCATGCGGCACTTGGCAGACCGCCTTGCGCGCGACGGCCTGGTCAGTGAAGCACTGGCCTGGGCCGAGCGCATCGTGGCGCTGGAGCCAGACCCGTCGGCCTACCTGCTGCTGAGCAACACCTACCAGCAGTGCCGCCGACTGGAGGACTCGCTGGCGGCCGGCCGCAAGGCCATCGAACTGTCGGCGGGCCGCTGGCAGACGCATGCCATCCCGGCCATGGTGTCGAACTACCTGCTGGAAGAGCCCCAGGGCATCGCCGACATCCACGCGGCCCTGGGCCGGGCGCTGGCCGAGGCCCTGCCCGCCGACTGGGTGCGCCCGGAACGCCGGGCGCGGCGGCCGGATGAGCGGCTGCACCTGGCCTTCCTGTCAGCCGACTTCGTCAACCACTCAGTGGCCTTCTTCATGGGGCCCATCCTGGCCGGCTACGACCGCAGCCGGTTCGAGGTCACCTGCTACTTCAATCGCGGCTTCGGCGACGACATGACCGAGCGCTTCAAGTCCCAGGTGGACCACTGGGTGGAGTGCGAACACCTGTCCGACGACGCCCTGGCGCGGCACATCCGCGACAGCCAGGTGGATGTGCTGGTGGACCTGATGGGCCACACCGCAGGCTCGCGCGTCGCGATGATCGGCCGGGGCCCGGCGCCGCTGCAGATCAGCTACCTGGGTTATCCCACCTGGACTGGCGCACAGACGCTGGACTACCGCATCACCGACCGCACCATTGACCCCGGTGACATGCCGGACATCGGCAGCGAACGGCCCTTGTGCCTGCCGCGGTCGATGTTCTGCTACCGGCCGCCGGACAGCCCGCCGATCGGGCCGCCGCCGCAGCTGGAACAGGGTGTGCTCACCTTCGGCTCGTTCAACAACCACGCCAAGTTGTCCGACCACTGTCTGGACCTCTGGGCCCAGGTGTTGATGGCCGTGCCGGAGTCGCGGCTGCTGTTGAAGTCCGCCGCCGTGGCCGACCCTGCCAACCGCGACGACATCACGCGCTTCATGGCCGCGCGGGGTGTGGGGGCCTCGCGCCTGGACCTGCGCTCGCGCATCCCGGTGCGCAGCAGCCACTTCGAGGCCTACAACCTGGTGGACGTGGCGCTGGACCCGTTCCCCTACAACGGCGCCACCACCACCTGCGAGGCGCTGTGGATGGGTGTGCCGGTGCTGTCACGCGCCGGCGCCACACACACCTCGCGCATGGGTGCGTCGATCCTTTCCGCGGCCGGCCAGGCGCGGTGGGTGACCTGGTCGGACGCAGACTATGTGCGCGCGGCCGTTGCCCTGGCCCAGGACCTGGCAGGCCGCGCCGCCTGGCGGCTGCAGGCCCGCGAGTCCCTGCGCGCCAGCGAACTGCTGGACGAGGCCGGCTTCCTGCACGCCTTCCAGGCCCTGTTGCTGCAGGCCGCAAACAGGACTGCGCCCTAGTCCGAACACGCCATGGCCTGCCCCGCGCAGAGACCAGGCATGTCACGCCCGCTTCCTACCATCTGCGAGTCGGGTTTTCCGCGAACAGCGGGGAGTGGGGCCGGTAGAACTAGTCGTTTCAGGCTAGTCAGATCGAAAGTCTTCAGCCGGGTGGCGACATACAGCCTTCCTAAGCTCAGGGCAGTCGATCAATCCGGGAGGACTTCCGGAGCGGGCGACGCTACATGGCAGCGCCAATCCCCCGTGGGTGTTGGTGGTGCCCACAGTCGGGGTTCCACATAAGTCAATCTTTGGAGTTAACGAGCAATGAAATTCAATCTCAAGACCCTCGCTGCCGCGGTTGCGCTGGCATCGTTGGCTGGCGGTGCAAGTGCCGCCTTCACCAGCGGTTCCACCGTCACCAACGGTACGGTTTCCCTGGTGGCATGGAACGTGGTCACGCAAGACTGGTACGTCCGCGACCTCGGCCTGCTGATGAACGACTTCCTGCCCAGCAACGTGACCACGTTGGCTGGCGACGGCGGCGCGACCGGCAACAAGACGCCTGAAGCCGGCATCGTGGTCGACAAGACCGTGCAAGCCAACTTCGCCGACTCGGCCTTCAGCACCTGGTTCGCCACGCAGAACTCGGCTGACGTGCGCTGGATGGTGGGTTCGTACGACCAGACCTCCGCCTCGCCCACCACACAGCGCCGCCTGATCGCCACGTCGACCAGCAACACGCAGACCTTCCTGAACTCCGCGCTGGACTCCTTCGTGTCCACGTCCAACTACGGCGGCATGTCGGCTTTCTTCAACGCCTCAACGGGCAACCAGTCGGCCGTCTCCAACTGGAGCACGGTGACCAACATCGTGGGCACGTACACCAGTGCCTTTGCCAGCGGCGTGGCCACCGCCCTGGTCGGCGGCAGCCAGAACCTGTACTACTCAGTGCGCAGCGCCTTCACGGGCAGCAGCACAAGCCTGGCCAGCGCCCAGCAGTACGGCAACAGCCAGAACAACGCGGTGGTGAGCCTGGCCACCAACGGCGACCTGACCTACTCGCTGGCCCCGGCCGCCGTGGCCGCCGTGCCCGTGCCTGCTTCCCTGTGGTTGCTGGGCGCTGGCCTGGCCGGCATCGGTGGCATGGTCCGCCGCCGCAAGGCCGCCGCTCAGGCCTGAACGCCCGAGCAGCTTCAGCCTGTTCCCGCTGACCTGAACCCGCCAGCCCGGCAACGGGCCGGCATGGGGTGGGCTTGCCGAAAGCTTCTGCAAACCCACCCAGTTTCCAAACCCTTCAAGGACTTGCAATGAAACTCACCAAGATCTCCCTGGGCCTGGTCGCCCTGTGCGGCGCCGCCGCCCCCGCCTTCGCGTTGAACGCCAGCAACTACGTGCCGGCCAACGCCATGAACATCAAGCTGTCCGGCGCCACCGCGCAGGACGTGGCAGTCGGCTCGCTGCTGTCGGGTTCTCTGTGCAGCGCCGGCACGCTGACCCGCTACACCGCCACCAACCAGTTCGTGTACATCTGCACGCCCAACACGACCAACATCACCACCGGCGGCAAGACCCAGCTGGTTGTGGCCAAGAACTCCATCGGCGGTTCCGGCCAAGGCGTGAATCCCGTGAACAACAGCACCCCGCTGCAGTTCCTGGACCTGTCGCTGATCAACGCCACCACCTGCCCGGCTTCCACCGGTGCCGGCACGACCTTTGCCTGCCCGGACACCGCCGCGGTGTTCAGCACGGCCGTCTCGACCGTGGGCATCTCTGACGTTGAGCCCTCGTTCTTCGGCGACGCGTCCCAGATCAACAACCTGACCGTCGAACCGCTTGCGACGGTTATCTTCGGCATGCCGGTCACCACCGTCGCCTACAACGCCCTGCAGGCCGCCCAAGGCCTGACGATCGGCGCCACGGACGCCGCCAACATCCCGTCGCTGTCGCAAGCCCAGATCACCTCCCTGTTCACGCAGGAAGGTCAGTCCTGGTCCAGCCTGCTCGGCGTGGCCGCCACCTCGATTGTCGGCACCAGCACCGGCCTGCTCGACGACGCCGTGTTCGTGGCCCGCCGCGCCAGCACTTCGGGCACCCAGAAGACGTACGAAGCCGTGATTGCCCGCACCCCCAATGGTGACAACACGGCCAAGAGCTGCTATGCGGCTTCCAAGCCCTTCCTGTCCGGCGCGGACGTCGGCGACAACACCGCCGCCAACACCCTGTGCGACGGCCTCAACGGCCTGGTCTTCAACAACAGCGGCTCTGGCCAAGTGCAGACCTGCCTGGCCCGCTTCAACGCAGTGAGCAAGGGCGCCGTCGGCACCCTGACGACCGAACAGGTCAGCAACACGTCGTGGAAGCACGTGCGCGTGAATGGCCTGCTGGGCAACTACGCCAACGTGAAGAGCGGCGCCTACCAGATGTACGGTGATGGCTCGCTCAACACCAAGGCCCCGCTGGACACCCCGCACACCAACTTCGTCGCCGCGCTGAAGGCCAAGTTCGCCATCGCCGCCGCCGCTACGCTGCACCCGGCGTTCGGCAACACCGCGACGGACGCTGGCAAAGCCGGCCTGATCACGCTGAAGAGCGTGGACGCCACCAACGGCCTGAACCCCTGGACCCGCGTGGACCCGGTGTCCGGCGCTGTGGACAACTGCATCCCCCCGGTGCAAGCCGGCTTCTAAGCCAACCAGCGCACGAGCCGGCGCGGTGCCGGCTCTCAGTCCAGACCAAGGGCCGCGTCTCCAAAAAGGGCGCGGCCCTTCTTCTTGCCCTCACGCCCGGCCTGAGGTCCAGCGGCGCAGCAGACCTTCAAAGGCACGCACCATGCCCAGGTCTTCAAAGAGCTGGTCCTGCGCCTGGTTCATGCGGTGGGACACGTCGGCGCGCCGCGCAGCGTCTCCGGCCAGCAGCACTGCGCGTTGCACATAGTCCTGTGCGTCCAGTGCCACACCGTCGGTCACGCCCATACGCAGGCTCAAGGCCAGCGTCTGCCGGCTGCGCAACACCGCACCGGGCCAGGTGATGACGGGCGCGCCCATCATCATCGCGTCCAGCGTGGTGGCGCCACCGCAGAAGTGTGGCGTGTCCAGCACCACATCGGCCGCGCCCAACAGTGCCAGGTAGTCCGAGTAGCTGCGCTCAGGCAGCACGCTGAACCGGCCCGCCAGCGGTCCCAGGCGGGCCCTGATGCGACGATCCAAGGCGGCATTCCAGGCCCGCAGACCTCGGCCCACCAGGGCCACGCGCGCCGAAGGGTCGGCGGTCATCACGCCCGCCACCAGATCGTCAAAGTCCGGGTGCACCTTGTAGGGCGCCTGCACGCACAGGTACAGGCGCTGGCAGCCCGAAAGCCCCAGTGACTCTTTGGTGGCTGCGGCGGGCAAGGGGCCGGGTGCCGGCAGGCAGGCATAGGTGCAGTCGGCCGGCAGCAGGGCCAGGGGCTCGTGGTACCAGTCAGAGGAAGCAGCTGTCTCGGCGGGCGCCCAACTCAGGAAGTGGTCGATGGTGTCCAGCCCTGTCGTGTCGGGGTGGCCGTAGAAGGCACATTGCACGGGCGCCAGGCGCGCAAAGGCCAGGAAGTAGCTGGCGGGCTCCATGCCGATGTCGGCAAAGAGAAGCACGTCCAGTTGCGCAGCAGCGATCACCTGCTGCGCTTCTGCCAGACCCTGTGGCAGCAGCAGGAACTCGTCCGCCGCGGCCTTGAAGGCGGCCGACAGGCGGTCGGGCGCGGACGGCCAGGTCAGCAGGCAGACCTGGAACTCGGGGCGCGCCAGGTGCTGCACCAGCCGGATGAGGTAACGGCCGATGGTGTGGTCACGCAGGTAGCGCGAAACGATGCCCACCCGGATGGGGCGTGACACCGGGTCCGTGGGCTCCAGGCAATGCCGCGCGGTGAAGTCCAGCGCGGGGCACAGCGTCCGGTAGGTGGCCGCCTGCTGCCGCATCAAGTCCCTGTTGGGCAGCCCGTGGTAGGCCAGGTAGAACGCGCTGCTGAGGCCAACCTGCTGGATCGGGTCTGTCAGGCTGCACGGACCCGAGCGATGGTCCCGAAGGGCTTCGGCAAACTGTGCACGGCTGTGCCCGATGGCGCGGCGCGACTCAGGCACGGCGGGCAGCAGCAAAGCAGCCCGCAAGGCGATGCCCGGCTCAGGCCGGCCAGGGCGCCCCAGCAGTGCGGCCGCGCGGGCCAGCGCAGGCCGTGCCGCCGCCAGGTCACCCTGATGGGCCAGCACATTGCCCAGGTTCTCCCAGGCTGCGCCCTGCCCGGGGTCGAGCGCCACGGCCTGCTGAGCGCCTGGCAGCGCTTCGTCGGTGTGGCCTTGGGCATGCAATGCGGCAGACAGGTTGTGGTGGGCAAAGGCCTGGTCCGGCGCCAGTTCCAGGGTTCGCCGGTGACATTCGATGCTGCGCAGACCTTCTCCGCCCGCCGTGCAGGCCCGCCCCAGTTCCGTCCACAGGCCCGCTTGCTGGGGTTGCAGCCGCAAACCCTCTTGCAGCAGCTGCACCGACTGGCCGACATCGCCGGCCTGCAGCAGGTCCCGCGCCAGCGCGATACGGCTGGCCGCCAGGCCCGGGTCCAGGCTCAAGGCCAGGCGGTAGGACGCCGTGGCCTGATCTGCGCGGCCCGCATCGCGCAGCGCGTTGCCCAGGTTGTGGTGCCCCGGCGCAAAGGCCGGCGCCCGCACCACCACACGCGCAAAGGCGTCCGCCGCGCCGGCTGCGTCACCCTGGTCCGCCAGGGTGGTGCCCAGGTTGAACAGCAGCGCCGGGTGCTCGGGCCACTGCGCCAGGGCCTGGCGGTAGGCCGCTGCAGCGGCGCTCAGGTCACCGAGGGCAGCTGCGGCGCTGGCGTGCGCCACCGCCTGCTGCAGGTCGGCCCAGGCCATGCGTCGCGGTCAGGCTGGGCGGCGCTGCACGGCGAATGAAGCGGGCGCCAGGCCGTCGCGGGCGCGCTGCACCATCTGCCCGAATGCATCTTCCAGGTGGCGCGTGTAGCGCACGGTGTCGTACAGCGCCGACTGGGGCCGCTGCGCCTGCAAGCGCGCCCGCAGGCCCGCCAGCAAGCCGGGCTCGTGGGCCAGCCGCAGGGCCAGCGCTTCGTAGGACGCCATGTCATGCGTCACCAGTTCAGGCAGCCCCACGGCCTGCAAAAGGCTCGCGCCCACGCGGCTGGGAAAGCTCTGCCCCGTGCAGGTGAGCACCGGCAACCCGGCCCACAGGGCGTCACTGCCCGTGGTGTGTGCGTTGTAGGGCCAGGTGTCCAGGAACAGGTCGCACAGCTGCAGCCGGCGCAGGTGCTCGGCGTGGCCGAGGGGCGGCGCGAAGCGCACCCGCTGCGGGTCCACGCCTCGCTGCTGGGCTTCGTGGTGCAGGTTGGCGATCTGCTCCGGCTTGTCGCCATACAGCAGCAGCACGCTGCGGGGCACCTGTTGCAGCAGGCGCATCCACACGTCGTAGACCGCCGGCAGGATCTTGTAGGCGTTGTTCAGGCAGCAGAAGACAAACGCGCCTTCGGGCAGGCCTGCCTCCTCGCGTGAGGCAGGCGCGTCGGCCACGACCCGGGTGCTGTCATTGGGCTGGTAGCTGTCCGGCAGGTAGACGACCTGTTCCACGTAGTGCCCACGGGCCTCCGGTGGAATCACCGTGGCGTCGGCCACCAGGTAGTCGATGTAGTCCGCGCCTATCGTGCCCGGGAAGCCCAAATAGTTGACCTGCAGCGGCGCGGGCCGCATCGCAAACACATTGGTGCGTGCCAGACCGAAGTAGCCGTTGAGGTTGACCAGGATGTCGATGCCCTGTTCACGCACGCGGCGGGCGGCGTCCAGGTCGCTGATGCCGCGGATGGGCACCACCTGGCAGGCGGCGTTGATGCGCTGCCTTCGCGGGCTGCTGTCGTCCCAGCCGTTGTCGAAGGCAAAGACCTCGAATCGTTCCCGGTCGTGCAGTTCCAGCACCTCGGTCAGCAGGACCGAGGTGGCCTGCTGACGAAACTCACCCGCCAGGTAGCCGACGCGGATGCGCGGGCCGCGGCCGATGACCGGCGGCGCCAGGTAGCCCGGCCGGGGCGGGTGCTTGCGGGCAGCCTGTGCCACCGCCGCCTGCTTCAGAAAGGCCGGGTCCGCGCACCAGCCCTGCAGGCCGAATGGTTCTGATGCCGGGCGCCCCGCGGCCAGTTCAGCTACCACTTGTCCCTGCAGGCGATCCAGCCTGAACCAGTCGCCCATCAGGTACTTGGTGTGCAACAGCCAGCCGGCCAGCAAGGGCCGTCTGGGCTCCAGCTGGAGCATGCGTTCGTAGACCAGCGCCGCTTCCTCGAAGCGTTTCAGGCTCATCAGCGCACTGGCGAAGTACTCCATGACGTGAATCCTGGAAGGATCGATCTGCAGCGCGCGGGCCAGCGCATCGGCGGCCAGGTCTGGTGCGCCCAGGCCGGTATGCATCACGCCGAGCATGGCCCAGGCGTCCGCCGACTCCGGGAATTCGGTGGCGGCCTGCACAAAGAGTTCGCGTGCCTCTTCAGGGCGGCCCTGCTCGTCACAGAGGTTGCCGCGGTGCAGCAGCCACAGCAACTGGGCCTGGCCATTGCCGGGCTCCAGCTGGCAGGCCCGTTCAAAGTGTGCGCTGGCCTCTTCGCCCTGGCCCAGCGACCGCAGCAACTGGGCCAGGGACGTGTGCAGGCCGGCGCGGTCGGGCGCCAGTTCCAGGGCGGCGCGCAAGTTGCGTGCGGCGCGGTCCAGACGGCCCAGGCCGGCCTGGGCATCGGCCAGCACCGCATGCAGGTCGGCGTGGGCGCCCTCCCGTGCCAAGGCGGCCTCGGCCACCACGCTGGCGGCGCGCGGGTCGCCTTGGGTGATCAATTGGCGAGCCATGGCGACGGCGCGTGGCGGGCCGGGCAGGGCGAAGGTGTCGATGGACGAGGGGGCCATGAGGCGGCAAGCCGCCCCTGTGCGGGAACGGTTGGTTGCAAGAGGTGGAGACCACCGATGGCCCCGCCTTTTACGCGCCGAGTTGGTATCCCGTGTGACAGCCGGAGACCGGTGGCCCGACCGATGAGCCGAACGGAAGGGCCCCTGCAACAGCCGTCATCTTCGGTCCAGAGAATCGCGCGGCGCGTCCTCTCCGAGGCCTGCGCGAGCGTTGGCCACTGCCGCGCCTCACCCCCCTCTTCGAGTTGTTCTCCAGTCGTTTCAAGTCCATTGGCATGCCTGTCCTGAGAGTTGTGAAACCCGTCCGCGCGTTGCGTCCTGCTGCTGTGGGCCTGCTGTGCGCCTGGTTGAGCGTGGCTGCGTCCCAGACCGTCCCAGCTGCACCGGCCGGGGCCGCGACAACCGCATCAGCCGCATCAACCGTCGAAGCCGAACCAATCTTCGACATCCTGGAATTCGAGGTGCAAGGCAACACCGTGTTGGACACGGTCACCGTGGAACGCACCGTCTACCCGCACCTGGGTCAGGGCCGCACCCTGAAGGACGTGGAGGCCGCGCGCAAGTCCCTGGAAGCGGCCTACCGGCTGGCGGGCTACGGCCTGGCGGCCGTGGACATTCCCGAGCAAGGGGTGGCCGATGGGGTCATCCGGCTGCAGGTCACCGAAGGCCGGATCTCGCGCATCCGCGTCACCGGCGCGCGCTACTTCTCGCAGGGCTACATCCTGGAACGGGTCGCAGGCGCGACGCTTGGACAGGTGCCGCACCTGCCATCGGTCCAGGCCCAGTTGCTGGACGTGAACCGCTCGGGTGACCGCCGGGTGACGCCGGTGTTCCGCCCGGGCCTGGAACCGGGCACCACGGAAGTGGACTTCGCCGTGGAGGACAAGCTGCCCGTGCACGCCAACCTGGCCGTGAACAACGCGGCCAGCCCTAACACCACGGCTACGCGGTTGCAGGCATCGGTCAGCTACGACAACCTGTTCCAGCGCGACCACAGCCTGAGCCTGCAGTGGGTGACTTCGCCCGAGAAGGCCAGCGAGGTCAACGTGGTGTCGCTCGCCTATTCGGTGCCGATGGGTCAGGCGGGGCTGGAGTCGCTGGCCGTCACGCTCACACGCTCCGACAGCCAGGTGTTTGCGGCCCTGGGCAACACCACGGCCTTTGGCAAAGGCACGGTGTTCGGGCTGCGGCGCAGCTATGTGCTCAACCTGTCCGAGAGCAACTTCCAGCTGCTGACGCTGGGCGCCGAGTACAAGGACATGCAGGACACGGTGATGCTGGGCGACATTGAACTGTCGGGCACGCCGATCAAGTTCATGCCTTGGTCGCTGTCGTGGACGAGTTCGTCGCGGGCCGACAAGAGCGAACTGCAATTGGGCGCCACGCTGACGGGCGGCGTGAGCGGGCTGGTCAACCGGCAGCAGCAGTTTGCCGACAAGCGCTACAAGGCCAAGGCGACCTACGCGTTTGCGCGCCTGGACTTCCGCCACACCCAGACGCTGCCCTGGTTCGGGTTGCGCCTACGCAGCCAGGCCGACACCCAGCTTTCGCCGGACCCGCTCATCTCCAACGAGCAGTACGTCATCGGCGGCACGGCCAGCGTGCGCGGCTACTACGAAGCCGAGGCCGTGGGCGACCTGGGCGTGCGCGGCTCGCTGCAGCTGGACAGCGCCGACCTGGCCACCGGGCTGGGCTGGAAGTGGCTCAGCTCATTCAACGTGCGCGCCTTTGTCGACGGCGCCGCCGCTGAACTGCGCGACCCGCTGCCCGGTCAGGCCAGGCGCTTTCGTCTGCTCGGCTCCGGGCTCGGACTGCAGGCTTCGTCCGCCGGCAGCTACCCGGTGAGCCTGTCGCTGGACGCCGCCTGGCCCCTGCTCAAGCGCGGCACCGTGGGCAGCGAAGGGCTGCGGCTGCACATGAGCGCCTCCGTCGGTTTTTAGAACCCACCCCCATGCACCGCGCCTCCACCGGCAGAAGCACCATGACCCGTCACCCACGCACCCCGCAATTCCGCCCCGCGAAGGCCCGTGTGCTGCCCCGCTGGAGACGCCATGTGGTGGCACGCGCCGTGGAGATGAGTTGTGGCTGGGCTGCCATGGCGGGCCTTGGCGCGCTGGCGCTGTCCCCCATGGCGCTGGCACAGACGTCCGGCGCTGGCGGCACCTTGCCCGTGGCCACCGTGCCCGTGCTGCGCGGCGTGGTGGGCGGCCAGGTGGTGGTGAATGCCCCAGTGGCCGGTGCTGCGGTGCCGCGCATGACCATCGACCAGGCCTCGCAGCGGGCCATCCTGGACTGGCGCAGCTTCAACATCGGCCGCGACGCGGAAGTCGTGTTCCAGCACCAGATGGGCTCGATCGCCAGCACGCTGAACCGCATCTACGATGCCGACCCCTCGGTCATCCAGGGCAGGCTCAGCAGTGTCGGGCCGATCGTCAATGGTCGGGCCACCGCAGGCGGCCAGGTCATCCTGATCAACCAGAACGGCATCCTGTTCGACCGCGGCTCGCAGGTGAATACGCAGTCGCTGCTGGCGTCCACGCTCAACCTGTCGATGAGCAACCAGCAGTTCTGCGGCGGCGACCTGGCCAGTTGCAAGAGCGGCGCGGCGCTGACGGCGGGCGGCTTGCTCAGCGCGGCATTCCAGGGCGGCTACGACGCCCAGGGCAACCCCCTGCCGACGCGGCCCGACGGCCAGCGGCCGGGCAACATCGGCATCGGCAGCTTCGGGCCCGCGGGTGCGGCGGCGCCGGTCATCCAGTCGGGCGCGGAAGGCTCGGTGATCCTGCTGGCCTCGCGCATCGACAACGACGGCGGCAAGATCTCGTCGCCCGACGGCCAGGTCGTGCTGGCGGCCGGCAGCAAGGTCTACCTGGCGGTCAACGAAGACGCCGCCGACATCACCCTGCGCGGCTTGGTGGTGGAGGTGGATGCACACAAGCTGGGCAGTGACCTGAACCTGACCAATCAGGTGCGCAATGCCGGCGAGGTGAGCGCCGCGCGCGGCAACGTCACGCTGGCTGCGCTGGCCATCAACCAGGAAGGGCGGGTGTCCGCCAGCACGGCGGTGCAGCGCAACGGATCCATCTTCCTGAAGGCCCGCAGCAAGGACAACGCCGACGCCGGCACGCTGCGCCTGGCCGCTGGCAGCGTGACCGAAGTGATGCCGGACGCGGCCGACACGGCCACGCTGCCCGACAGCACCGACTACGCGCCCTACCGCGGCATCATCCGCGCCCAGGCCGGTGTGATCGACAGCGCGGGCACCTTGCAGGCGGCAGGCGGGCGCATCGGCCTGGAGGCCAGCAACGCGGCCGACCCCACGGCCGCACGTGTGTACCTGGGCGACGGCAGCGTCACCAGCGTAGCGGGCGCCTGGGCCGACGTGGACGTGGCCAAGAACCTGGCCACCTTCCGCGTCACTTCCAACGAGCTGAAGAACGCACCGGACCAGAAGAACGGCATCCTGCTGGGCGCCACGGTCACCGTGGACCTGCGCGAAGGCAACAACATCCTGGCGCTGGACGGCTACCGCGGCGCGGTGGCCCGCACCGTGCTTGAAAAAGCTGCAGCAGGCGGTGAACTGTCCATCGGCTCCACCGGGGCCGTGATCCAGCGCAACCAGGCGGTCATCGACGCAACCGGCGGCGGCTACCGCTACGGCGCGGGCACGGTGCGGACCAGCTCCCTGCTGGGTGACGACGGGCGCATCTACGACATCACCACCGCGCCACAGCAGCGCCCGTACGTGGCGCAGCTGGACCGCTACACCAGCGCGGCCTCGAAGTGGGACAACCAGGGCCAGACCTATGAAACCCAGGTCGGCTCCACCAGCAGCCTGCGCGAGGCCTATGTCGAAGGCAAGGCCGGCGGCAGCGTGCGCGTGGGCTCGGGTGCGGGCCTGGTGCTGGACGGCATCCTGCGCGGCGGCGTCACCATCGGCACGCGCCAATTGGCCCAGGCGCCGCGTGGTGCGTCGCTGGCCATCGGCAGCGGTTTTGACCTCTTGCGCCTGAACACGGTCGACGACCGCATCCAGGTGGTCTACAACGACGAGTCCCAGCGCATCGGCCATGTGGTCTGGCGGCAGCAGGCTGCAGACAGCCTGGGCAGCAGCTTCAAGGTGGACTCCGCGCTCACCACCGCGCAGCGCGACACCATCCTGCTCGGTGCCGACCAGGTCTTCGCCGCCGCCGGCACGGCGGGCGGCCTGCGTGTGGAGCAAGGCTTCGGCAGCGTCACGGTGAACAGCGAGGGCCGCATCACCGTGCCCGCCAACGTGCGCATCCAGTCCGGCCTGGCGGGCAGCCTGACTTTGCGCGCCCCGGCGCTGGACATTGCCGGCGACATCCGGCTGCCTTCGGGCGCACTGACCCTGGACCCGATCTCCGGCAACGTGAGCGGCGTTCGTGACCTGGACTTCGTCGATGCCAGCCTGGCCAGCCTGTCCGAACGCACCATCGTGCGCACAGGCGCCACGCTCTCGGTGGCCGGAGATTGGATCAATCTCAGCGGCGCAGCCGACTCGGCGTCCACGGCCTGGTGGCCACTGGGCCGGCAACTCGGCACCGCTGTGCAGTCCGCGCTGGCCGGCGGCACGCTGACCATCAGCCCGCGCGCGGACCTGGCACAGATCCGCCTGGAGCGCGGTTCGGTGCTGGACGTGAGCGGCGGCGCTCAGCTGGGCGCCAACCGCCGACTGAGCGGCGGCCGTGGCGGCACGCTCGTCATCAACAATGGCTTGACGGGCCAGACCTCGTCGGACTGGCTGCAATCCGACCTTCTGGGCTACGGCCTCAGCGCCGGCGGCACGCTGCGCCTGGGCCTGAACGACGCCGTGATCGACACGCCCCAGACCGTGGGCACCCTGCCCTCCAGCACCACACGGCTGCGCACCGACCTTTTCACGGGCCGGGGCTTCGCCAGCTTCACCATCAATGCAGCGCAGGGAATCGAGCTCAGTGACAACACGCCGCTGCTGCTGCGCCAGCTGAACCTGCTGGTCGACACCGCCGCCGCTTTGCAGCTGCGCTCAGGCAGCGCGCTCAGCTCGGTGGCAGAACCCGCGCTGCTGCCGGACCACCTGCGTGCCCCTGCCTCGCTGACGCTGGCCGCGGGCCAGACGCTGCGCGTCGGGACTGGCGCCCTCATCCGCACCGACCCCGGTGCCACCGTGAACCTGACGGCCGGTTCGGAGAACAGCGCACCGCCGGCGGCTGTGTCCCTGGTGATCGATGGACAGGTGATCGCACCGGGCGGCCGCATAACCGCCACGTTGCGCGGGGCGGCACAAATGGACGCGGCACCCCTGCGTCTGGGCTCGGCCGCGCTCCTGTCCACCGCCGGCACTTTTGTGGCCACGCCGAGCGACACCGGCCTGACACGCGGCACCGTCTATGGCGGTGGCACGGTGACGCTGGACGCCGCAGCAGCCGGTGTGGAAACGGCGGCAGGCTCGCGGATCGACGTCAGCGGCATCGAGAAGACGGTGGACCTGCCCAGTGCCGATGGCGGTGTGGACCTACAGGTCATGGCCGGCCATGCCGGCACGCTGATCATCAAGTCGCAAAGCCACCTGGTGCTGGGCGGCAGCCTGGCGGCCAACGGCCCGGGCAGTGCGGCAGGCGGCAGCCTGGCCGTGGAACTGACACGCGCCGAGCGGCAGACCGCGCTGCCGCCGGAGCAGCGGCTGGTGGTCAGCGCAACCGGGGCAGACCAGACGCCGGGCCGCAGCGGCAGCAACAGCACCACGAGCGTGCTGGACGCCGGCCTGCTGACCTCGGCCGGCTTCGAGAAATTGCGCCTGCTGTCCGAAGACAGCATCGAATTCCAGGGCAACGTGAACCTGGCGTTCCAGCGCGGTCTGCGGCTGGACGCGCCCCAGCTGCGCCTGGGCAGCGGCGCCCAGGTTTCGCTGTCCGGCGCCACGGTGTCGCTGGGCCAGTCGCTCGGCGCGCGTGAGCAGGTCAGCGACACACTGGACGCCACGCGAACCATCTGGTCCCGCAACAGTGCCAAGCCCCTGGTGGCGCCGGCGCTGGAAGCGGGTACCGGTGTCCTGAGGATCGATGGCGGGTCGGTGGACTTCTACGGCAGCATGGCCCTGCAGGGGGCGGCGCTGACGCGGGTGCACAGCGACAGCGACGTGCGCTTCATCGGCAAGGAAACCAACTTCAATACCGGCGGCAGCAATGACGCCAGCCTGAAGTACCAGTACGGCTCGCTGCGCAGCGCCGGCAATCTGGAGTTCGACGCCACTCAGCTGTACCCGGCCACACGCACGCGTTTCGACGTCCAGACCACCGGCGGCACGTCCTACCTGCTGGTCAGCAGCAACGGCCAGAAGCCGACCGATGTGTATGCCGTGGCCGGCTCGCTGACGCTGAAGGCTGCCACCATCGTGCAGGGCGGTGTGGTCCGCGCGCCGCAAGGCGAGATCAGCCTGCAGGCCAGCAACTACCTGGAACTGAGCAGCGGCAGCCTCACCTCGGTGTCGGGGGCCGGGCTGGATGTGCTGTACGGCACCACCCTGAGCGGCCTGCAGTGGCGCTACATCGACGGTCCGCAGTCCACGTCGGTCACCAACCCCTTGCTGCTGGAATCGGTCTCCGACAAGGGCAAGCGCCTGACCCTCAGCGCCACCAATGTGGCGGTTCAGGCCGGCGCCACGCTGGACATGAGCGGTGGCGGCAACGTGCTGGCGGTGGAGTTCGTGCCGGGCAATGGCGGCGACACGGACATCGCCACGGCCGCCGACACCTTTGCCATCGTGCCCAAGTCCCAGTTGGCGGGCATCCCCTACGACACCTACCTGCAGCTGGCCGGTCTGGCCGACCCGGGCTCCGGCTTTTCGCTGAGCAACCCGCGCGACGCTGCGCTGTACGACAGCATCCGCATCGACAGCGGCGCGCGCGTCCCGGCCGGCGACTATGTGCTGCTGCCCACGCGCTTTGCGCTGCTGCCCGACGCCTACCTGGTGCAGCTGCAGACGGGCAGCGCATTCCGCAGCCTGCAGCCCGGACAGAGCACGACGCTGGCCAACGGAGAGCGGGTGGTGGCGGGACATCGCAGCGCGCGCGGCACCAGCGTCGTCGAATCACAAAGTGTCGGAGTGGTGGTCCTGCCAGGCACCGCGGTCAGCCGCTATTCCGACTACACGCGCAGCGGTGCCGAACTGCTGGCCAGCGAAGCCGCACGCGTGGACCGCCTGCTGGTGGCTTCACCCTGGGACGCAGGCGCGATGACCATCCGCGACGCCACGTCGCTGTCATTGGGTGGCGAGTTCCTCACCGTCGGCGCCAGCCAGGGTGTCTACAGCGGCCGCAGTTCCGAAGTGGACCTGGTGGGCAACCGGGTGGCCATCGTCAAGGACGTCGGCAGCCAGGTGCACCCGGCCGGCACGCTGGAGATCAGCAGCCGTTCGCTCACCGCGCTGAAGTCCAGCGTCCTGGTGGGCGGCACACGCCAGCGCACGGCCGACGGCGTGCAGATCACGACCCTGGCCAGCACGGTCACCGTGGCCAACGATGCCAGCAGCCCGGTGGACCTGCCGGAACTGCTGATCAGCGCCACGCAGAGCATCGACGTGGCCAGCGGCAGCGTGCTGAAGGCCAGCGGCGCCGGCGCCACGGGCGGCACTGGCCCGGTGCTGCACACCGAGACCACCGGCGCGCTCTTGCGCCTGAGCAACGGGCAGCAGGCCAGCGTGGACCGCGGCACGGCAGCCACCACCCAGGGCGACCTGAACGTCGCGTCCGGCGCCAGCTTGCAAGCCAGCGGCGCACTGCTGCTGGACGCCACGCGCTCCACCCGGTCAGCGGGCCAACTGAGCGCGGGCGGCGCCAACGGCAGCGGCGGCTCGGTCAGCCTGGCGGCGTCCAGCATCACGCTGGGCGAAACCGCATCGGCCGCGCCCGGTTCGTTGGCCGGTCTGGTGCTGTCCAACAGCGATCTGGCCGCATATGCCCAGCTGGACAACCTGACACTGCGCGCCTACGGTGTCATCGAGCTGATGGGCACCACCACGCTGGGCGGCAACGCCGCGGCACAGCTGACGCTCGACACGCCCAGCCTGGTGTCTCGGCCGGTCAACGGCAGCACACAAGCCCAGATCCATGCCGACCAGGTGAGCTGGCTCAACCGCTCCACAACACAGGCCGCATCTTCGGGTGGCAGTGGCAGCCTGGACATCCAGGCCACGCAGATCACGCTGGGCGCGGGCGACAAGTCCACCCAGGGCTTCGGCACGGTCACGCTCACCGCGCTGTCCGAAGTCGGCCTGGAAGGCAGCGGCAGCCTGCGCTCAGGCGGCAACCTGAACCTCTTCACACCGGCGCTGCAAGCCGGCGCGGGGTCCAACCAGCGGGTGGCCGCAGTCTCGTCCAGCGCCGGCGGCACCGTCACCAGCTTCGGCGCACTGCAGCTGCAGGGGCTGCCTGCAGGCAGCACGGCGCTGGCCCCGTCCAGCAACCAGGGCCTGGGCGGACGCGTCTTGCTGCAGGGCGCCAGCGTGGGCATCGACACGGCCGTGAATGCGCGCTCGGGCAGCATCAGTCTGCAGGCGCAAGGCGGCGACATCACGCTGGGCGGCCGGGCCACGCTGGACGCCTCGGGCAGCACGCGCGACTTTTCGGGCAGCGTGGCCGCAGCCGATGGCGGCCAGGTGTCCATGAGTGCAGAGGGCGCCCAGGTGCGCATGACCGCCGGCTCGCGGCTGGACGTGGCGGCCGCCGACGAGGGCGGCAACGCCGGCAGCTGGGTGTTGCGCGCCCAGGGCGCCGACCTGCAGGGCACGGTGTCGGGCAACGCCGCGGCCGGCGCACGCACCGGCTCGGCCGACATCGACCTGGGTGTCATCAACAGCCTGGCCGCGGTCAACGCGGCGCTGGACGCCGGGGGCTTCACCGAAGAGCGCCGCATCCGTGCACGCAGCGGCGACATGGCCGTGCGTTCCGGCGAGTCCGTGCAGGCGCGCCGCGTGGCGCTGGTGGCCGACACGGGCCGCATCGACATCGAAGGCACG
The DNA here is from genome assembly GCA_031411215.1 of Betaproteobacteria bacterium. Taxonomy (GTDB): domain Bacteria; phylum Pseudomonadota; class Gammaproteobacteria; order Burkholderiales; family Burkholderiaceae_C; genus Rubrivivax. The sequence continues at coordinate 7,205 of JANOAM010000067.1, read as the reverse complement.
GTGGGACAGAACACTGGCGCGGGTGGTGGCCGCATCGAACTCAGCGCGGCCACCGGGCTGCGCCTGGCCGCGGGCAGCCGCCTGCTGGCCGCGGGCGCCGACGTCGCCGCCCGCGGTGGCGACGTGCGCGCAGAGACCCGCGGTGGCACCCTGGCCTTCGAGCAGGGCGCCCAGATCGACGTGCGGGCCGGCGACGCCGGGCCCGCGGGTTCGGTGGTGTTCGGCGTGCTGCGCAGCGTCAGCGGCACAACCAACACGGTCGGCAGCAACAACCTGCGCGGCGAGGTGCTGCGCTACAGCCCGTCCGGCTTGCTGGCCGCGGCGCAAGGCAGCGCAGGCGACCGGGCCGCTTCCGTGGACCTGGAAGCCACCCGTGTCTACAGTGGCAGTGCCGTGCCGGCCAGCATCGGCAGCACCCAGCTCACGGCCTGGGCCAATGACCACCAGAGTTTCGTCAACTCGGTGGCCAATTCCACGCTGGCCGCCAACATGCACGATGAACGCGGTGCACTCACTGGCGCGGGCGTGCTGGGCGCCACCGAGATCCAGTCCGCGGGCAGCTTGAGCCTGGACGCAAACTGGGACCTGACCAGCACCGCCTGGCGGGCCGGCGGCAAGGCAGGCACGCTGACCTTGCGTGCCGCAGGCGACGTGAACCTGCGCCAGACGCTGGGTGCACCCAACCTGGCCACCAATGGCACCAACCAGACCACCAACAACGCCAATGCCAACACCAACCACGCAGTGCTGGCTGGCGAAACCTGGAACATCCGTGTGGCGGCCGGCGCGGACCTGGCTTCCGCCAACGCGCTGAGCACGCGCGGCACAACCGGTGGCACTGCCAACAACGCAACCGGCAGCGGCAACCTCTTGCTCAACGGCGCGTCGGCCGGCATCCGCACTGGCACCGGCAACATCGAACTGGCGGCCGCTGGCGACATCCGCATCGACAACGTGGCCGCGGCCATCTACACCGCCGGCCGCATGGGCGCTGCCGACTCGGCCGTCAACGGCAACAACCGCTGGACCGTGGATGGCGGCAGCATCCGCCTGCGCGCCGGCGGCTCGGTGCAGGGCCCGGCCGGTGCGGCCGACCTCTGGGTGACCGACTGGCTGCGCCGCTACCGCGAAACGCCGTCGAACTTCGTCGCCAGCAACTACGCCACCGACTGGTGGGTGTACCGGCCCCGCTTCCAGCAGGGTGTGGCCACACTGGGCGGCGGCGACGTGGAGGTGTTGGCCGGTGGCAGCGTCAACGACCTGCTGTTTGCAGCACCCACGGCCGGACGCACGTCGACCGTGGGCTCGGCGCGCATGGTGGAGGTCACCGGCGGCGGCAAGCTCAGCGTGACGGCCGGCGGTGACATCAACGGTGCGTCCTTCCTGATCGGCCGCGGCACCGGCAGTGTCCAGGCCGGCGGTGACCTGGGCCGCAGCTCGGCCATCCAGACCTACCTGATGGGCGCGAGCAGCGGCATCACCCCCGAACGGGCGGAACTGAGCTTGTCAGCGGGGGGCGCGGCCTTCCTGCAGAGTTCGGACAACCCCACCTACATGGGCCTGAACCCGGGCGCAGGCGCGGCGGGACCGAGCTTCCACCCCACCAACCCCGGCAGTGCGTCGCCCAGCAGCGTGGCCACCACCTTTTTCACCTACGCGCCCAACAGCGGCTTGAGCATCTCGGCCGAAGGCGGTGACCTGAAGGTGCGCGGCAGCATGGCAGCGGCTTCCGCCTGGCGTTCGGTGTCCGCACCCGCGGTGACGGCACAGAACATCTCACCCGATGCCGCCTTCCCGCCCCGGCTGTCCCTGGTGGCGTTTGACGGCGCCATCATCGGGCCGGCCGAGTTCGTGAACGACGCCAACATCATCAAGACCTACCCGTCGGCGCTGGCCAGCGTGTCGCTGCTGGCGTCGGGCGACATCCGGGGCTTCGCCCTGGAGGTGTCGGACCTGGCACCGTCGGCCCTGGTCACGCCCACCACGAACTACCAGGACGCCCGCCCCGATGCAGGCGCGGGCAGCACCTTCTTCCATACCGGCAAGGTGGTCACCACCTCGCTCAAGCCCATCAGACTGGGGCGCATCACCCAGCGCGGCGATGCACCCTTGTTCGGGCTGGTGTCGCGCAGCGATGAAGCTCAAGGGCTGTACTTTGATGTGCAGGCTGGCGGCGACATCCGGACGACGAAGAATGAACAGTGGGTCCTGCCGGCGCGCAGCCGCATGCAAGCCGCCGGCAGCATCATCGACCCCGACCTGCGGCTGCAGAACCTGGACAGCAGCGACGTGTCCGAGGTGCGGGCCGTCAGCGGCGACGTGATCAAGCGCAACACCTCGGGCGGCATCGAGATTGGCGGTCCGGGCCAGTTGTGGCTGCAGGCCGGCGGCGACGTGGACCTGGGCGGGGCCAACGTGGCGCTCAACGGCACCGTGGTGGGCGGCCTGGTGGCCACCGGCGATACCCGCAACCCCTTGCTCGGAAGCAGCAAGAGCGCGCGCATCAGTGTGCTGGCGGGCGTCAGCGGCACACTCGACCGCACGCTGCTGGACAGCACCTACGCGCGGCTGCTGGAGATCAACCGCTTCAACGCAGAAATCAGCGCGGTCTATGCGCAGCTGGGTGTGGAGCTGGAAACGGCTGGCGGCCGCGACGCCATCCTCGCGGCCGCCCAACTGTCGGCGCTGGTGGCACGCAACCCGGCGTTCGAGCGCCTGCTCAAGCCACGCTCAGGGACGGTCACGACTGCAGACCAGGTGGCCTACGACCGCGCGGCAGCCGAGGCACTGGCCACCTACAAGCGCGTGCTGAACAGCAACTTGCTGCCCCTGGCCAGTACCTCGTTGGCCCAGGCCACGCGCCTGCTGAGCCTGCTGGCACGTGAAGACAATGTCCAGCGACTGTCGGTGGCGGTGGACCTGGCCAGCCTCCTGCAGCCGGGCAGCGGCACGGTGACCCTGGGCGGCGAGGTCCTGGACAGTGCCAGCGTGAGCGCCTTCAAGGCCCTGGGCGACCAGTACCCGCTGCTGTTCCAGGGCGCGGTGCAGCGCCGAGTCAACGGTGCACGGCTGACCGGTGTGGTGCCCCTGGTCTTCGACGAATTGCTGCGCGGCGCCGTGAAGGGCTTCATCGACCAGCCCAGCAGCGGGGGCGGCAACATCTACAGCTACCGCACCTCGGTCCAGACCTTGGGCGGCAGCGACATCGACCTGTGGGCACCGGCCGGCGACATCGTGGTCGGCCTGACGACGCCCAGCAGCGGCCAGCCCGTGGGCATCGTCACCAACCAGGGCGGTGCCATCCGCAGCATGCTGTCGGGCAACTTCAACATCAACCAGGGCAAGGTACTGACCGCGCAGGGCGGGGACATCCTGATCTACTCGGCCCAGGGCAGCATCGACGCCGGCCGCGGTGCCAAGACTTCACTGTCGACACCCACGCCGCAGCGCCGCCCGATCCTGGATGCGGCCGGCAACCAGATCGGCGTCGAAGTCGTCATTCCTGCCAGTGCCACCGGCAGCGGTATCCAGACCCTGACTTCCGACCCCGATGGCCTGGGCCCCGTGGCCGCGCCAGATGCCGGCGACATCTACCTGTTCGCACCGGCCGGCAAGATCGACGCCGGCGAAGCCGGCATCCGCAGCAGTGGCAACATCCTGATCAATGCGCAGGTGGTGCTGAACGCCAGCGACATCAAAGCTGCTGGCGCGTCGCAGGGCGTGCCGCAGGTGCCCACCGGCAGCGTCGCGGCCACCCTGGCGGCCAGCAACCAAAGCCCGTCCAGCGCGGCACAAGCCGACGACAAGGCCGCCAAGGCCGCCGAGCAGGCCTCGCGCCAGGCGGCCCAGGCCAGCAAGGCGCCCAAGCCCACTGTGCTGAGCGTCGAAGTGCTGGGCTTCGGCGACAAGAACTGCAAGGAAGACGACAAGGAGTGCTTCGCCAAGTAGCGCGGCCCCTCAACCAGAACAGCAACATGCAACGCCCACTTCGACTCCTCAACGTCATCCGTTCCGTGGACACAGTGCACGGCGGTCCGGCCGAAGGCGTGCGCCAGCTGGTGCGCGGCATCAAGGCCGGCGGCCACGAAAGTGCCGTCGTCACGCTGGACGCGCCCGACGCGGCCTGCCTGAAGGACTTCCCGACCACGCTGCATGCGCTGGGCCCTTCGTATGGCAACTGGGGATACACCCCCCGCCTGGTGCCCTGGCTGCGTACGAACGCAGCGCACTTTGACGGCGTCATCGCGCACGGCCTGTGGCAGTACCAGAGCTTGGGCACCTGGCGCGCGCTGCACGGCACGGGTGTGCCGATGTTCGTCATGCCACACGGCATGCTGGACCCCTGGTTCCGCCAGGCCTACCCAGCCAAACACGCCAAGAAGCAGCTGTACTGGCAATGGGTCGAAGGCCGCGTGCTGCGCGACGCCGCGGCCGTGCTGTTCACGACGCAGACCGAGTCGCTGCTGGCGCGCGGCACCTTCAAGCCCTTCGCCGCGCAGCGCGAAGTCATTGGCTACGGGCTGGACCTGGACCGTGAAGCGCAAACCGCCACGGCCGCGGATTTCCTGGCCCTGCACCCCCACCTTCAGGGCAAGCGGCTGGTGCTGTTCCTGGCGCGTCTGCACCCCAAGAAGGGCTGCGATCTGCTGGTCGACGCGTTTGCTCAGGTGGCCGGGCGCGACCCCGCCTTGCACCTGGTGATGGCCGGACCCGACAGCGACGGCCTGGAAGCCCGTCTGATCTCGCAAGTACGCAGCCTGGGCCTGGAACAGCGTGTCACCTTCACCGGCATGCTGCGCGGCACCGCCAAGTGGGGCGCACTCCGTGCGGCTGAGGTCTTCGTGCTGCCTTCGCACCAGGAGAACTTCGGCGTGGCGGTGGCCGAGGCCTTGGCCATGGGCACACCAGCCCTGGTGTCCAACCAGGTCAACATCTGGCGCGAAGTGGTGGATGGCGGTGCGGGCATGGCCGAGCCCGACACTGCGACCGGAACGTTGGCGCTGCTGCAGTCCTGGCTGGGCCTGCCCCCTGCCGAACGGCAGGCCATGCGCGCGGCCACGGTGCCTTGCTTCGAGGCCAACTTCCAGGTGCGTGGCGCCGCAGAGAGGCTGTTGGCGCTGGTCAACCGCGCCGCCAAGGCGCGCACGCTGGCACGACCGACGGCGGCCCTGCCAGCGGGCTGAATTCACAGCCCTGCCACACAGGCCGCTCACAGTCAGCGGCTTTGACTGCACCCCTGCATGCACGGCCGCTGCTGCAGCGACCCACTGGCGCGACTATGAGACTCCTTGCCCTTCTTGCCCTGCTGATTGCCCAGGCCCTGCTGGCCCCGGCCGCCCACGCCAACTGGAACGCCGAGTGGACCAAGCGCATCAAGCTCACGCTCAACACCGCGGCCGACGGCCTGCCCATAACGGCCGTGGCCGACAACGTGCCGGTGCTGGTGCGCCTGCACACTGGCAACTTCCCCTTCCTGGACGCCAAACCCGACGGCAGCGACCTGCGCTTCATTGGCGCCGACGACAAGACGCCGCTGAAGTTCCACATCGAACGCTTCGACGGCGTCAACGAACTGGCCCTGGTGTGGGTGCAACTGCCCAAGGTGGCGCCCGCTGTGAAGGACACCACCGTATGGCTGTACTACGGCAACGCCAAGGCTGCGCCGGCGTCAGACGCCAAGGGCGTGTGGGACGCCGCGCAGGGCCTTGTCTACCATTTCGCAGAAAACGAGACCAGCGCGCAAGACAGCACGGCCAACGCCAACCACGCGGCGCGCATGGGTGCCAAGCCCAGTGCGGCAGGCCTGATCGGCGCGGCGGCCAGCTTTGACGGCAGCAACGATCTGGCCGTCAACATCACGCCAACGCTGCGCGCCGGAGCCACGGGCCTGACGGTGTCGATGTGGATCAAACCGGCCGAACTCACCGACGCAGTGCTGGTGCGCCAGACCGAAGGCGGCAACTCCTTGACGTTGAGCGTCAAGGACGGTGCCCTGGTGGCGCAGTCCGGCACTCTGGGCACCAGCCCGGCAGGCAAGCTGGCGGCCGGGACCTGGCAGCACGTGGCGCTGGTGGTGCGCGACGGGCTGACGGTCTACCTGAACGGCAGCGAAGTGGCGCGTGCCAATGTCAGCGTGCCGGTGTTGGGCGGCCAGGCGGTCCTAGGCACGGGCTTCAAGGGCGAGATCGACGAGGTGCAGATCGCCAGCGCCGCGCGTTCAGCCGACTGGGTCAAGTTGGCTGCCGGCAGCCAGGGCCCGGACGCCAGGCTGGTGTCCATCGGCAAGGGTGAAGGCGGCGACGCCGAGGCCGAAAGTGCGTCCTACCTCAAGATCCTGCTGAGCGCGGTGACGCTGGACGGCTGGGTTGTCATCGGCATCCTGGGCGTGATGTTCGTGGTGAGCTTCTGGGTGATGATCTCCAAGGCCTTGCTGGTGCGCCGCATCTCCATGAACAACGACAGGTTCATGAAGCACTTTGCCAAGCTGATGGACGGCATCCGCCCCGGCCAGGCGCCAGACGAGCGCGCGAAGCTGGAACAGGACACCGCGCTGCACTTCGGTGGATCGCCGCTGTACCGGTTGTATGCCTCGGCGCTGCACGAACTGCACTCGCGGTTTGATGCTTACCAGAAAGCTGACCGGCAACTGCTGCTGAGCGAGGGTGCGCTGTCAGCCATCAAGGCCACGGTGGATGCGCGCTTGGTGCGTGAAATGCAGGGCCTGAATTCCAAGCTGGTGGTGCTGACCGTGGCCATTGCCGGCGGTCCCTTCCTGGGCCTGCTGGGCACGGTGGTGGGTGTGATGATCACCTTCGCCGCCATTGCCGCGGCCGGTGACGTGAACGTCAATGCCATCGCGCCCGGCATTGCCGCGGCGCTGGTGGCCACGGTGGCGGGCCTGGCGGTGGCCATCCCCTGCCTCTTTGGCTACAACTTCCTGACCAGCCGCATCGGCGAGCTGGCCGCCGACCTGCAGGCCTTCGTGGACGAACTGGTCACACGCATCGCCGAGCAACACGCGGCATGACCGACCAGAAGACCCTGCCATGAAGATGCAAGCCTCCGGCAAGGCCTACGACGAGATCAACGTCGTGCCCATGCTCGACCTGTCCTACGTGCTGCTGGTGATCTTCATCATCATGACCACCGCCAGCGTGCAGGGCATCAAGGTCAACCTGCCCAAGGCCAGCGCCGCGCCCAGCCTG
>JANOAM010000066.1:0-13172 GCA_031411215.1 Betaproteobacteria bacterium | reverse complement strand
AAGTGGCTCCGAATCGGGCCCAAAGGAGGCCGAGGGGCGACTCTGAGAAAGTGGGACCGCCCGGAAGCCCTCGCCACGCGGGGCTCGGGCAAAAAAAAGCCCGCTGCGAGAGCGGGCTCGGACTTGCTGGCGGAGAGAGAGGGATTCGAACCCTCGGTACAGGAGGACCTGTACGCCGGATTTCGAATCCGGTGCATTCGACCACTCTGCCATCTCTCCAGATTCTTCCGGGTCTTGATGTGGTCTCGCGCTAGCGAAGCCCAGAATTCTATCGGATCAGGGCTTGAGGAACTCCAGCCCGCCCAGGTAGGGCCGCAGGGCGGCAGGAATGCGCACCGAACCATCTGCTTGCTGGTGGTTTTCCAGCACCGCCACCAGCGCCCGGCCCACGGCCAGGCCGCTGCCGTTCAAGGTGTGGACGAATTCCGGCTTGCTGGTCTTGCCAGTTTCGGCATTGCGGAAACGCGCCTGCATGCGGCGCGCCTGGAAGGCCTCGCAGTTGCTGCAGCTGCTGATTTCCCGGTAGGTGTTCTGCGCCGGGATCCAGACCTCCAGGTCGTGTGTGCGCGCCGCGCCAAAACCCATGTCGCCGGTGCACAGGGTGATGACGCGGTAGGGCAGTTCCAGCTTCTGCAGGATGGCTTCGGCGTGGCCGGTCATCTCTTCCAGCGCGGCGTCGCTGTGGTCCGGGTGCACCACCTGCACCATTTCCACCTTGTCGAACTGGTGCTGGCGGATCATGCCGCGCGTGTCGCGCCCGGCGCTGCCGGCTTCGCTGCGGAAGCAGGGGCTGTGGGCCGTCATCTTGATGGGCAGTTGCGCCGCGTCCAGGATGCGCTCGCGCACGGTGTTGGTCAGGCTGATCTCGCTGGTGCTGATGAGGTACTGCTCACGCTGTTCTTCGTCGCCACCTCTGAGCACCCAGAACATGTCCTCCTTGAACTTGGGCAGCTGGCCTGTGCCTTCCAGGATCTCGCGGTTGACGATGTAGGGCGTGTAGCACTCGGTGTAGCCGTGCGCCTGCGTGTGCGTGTCCAGCATGAATTGCGCCAGCGCGCGGTGCAGCCGCGCTGCCGGGCCGCGCAGGAAGGTGAAGCGGCTGCCAGCCAGCAAGGCGCCGGTGTCGAAGTCGATGCCCAGCGGGCCGCCCAGGTCCACGTGGTCGCGTGGCGTGAAGTCGAAGGCGCGCGGTGTGCCCCAGCGGTGCTTCTCGACGTTGCCCGCCTCGTCCGCACCGTCCGGCACCTGGGCCTGCGGCAGGTTGGGCAGGCTCATCAGCATGTCCTGCAGGTCCGCCTGGATCTGGTCCAGCCGTTCACCGCCGGCCTTCATCTGCTCGGCGATGCCACTCACTTCGGTCATCAGCGCTGTGGTGTCCTCACCCTTGCCCTTGAGCATGCCGATCTGCTTGCTCAGTGCGTTGCGGCGGGCCTGGACCTGTTCGGTGGTGGTCTGGATCTGCTTGCGTTCAGCTTCCAGCGCGGTGTAGCGCGGCACGTCCAGGAAGGGCTGCGGGGTCTTGCGGCGCTGCAGTTGTGCGACGACGCCGTCCAGGTCGCGTCGCAGTTGGGTGATGTCGAGCATGGCGGTTTCCTTCGATTCGATGTGCAAACGGCGCCGTCAGGAGGCGCCGTCTTCAGATGGGGATGTGTGTTGAAGATCGGCGGTCGTCAAGATCGGGAACTGGACCCGGTGGTCGCTTCCGCCATGCTGCGGTCGCCCAGCCCACGCGGCAGCGGGAAGCGCACGTTTTCCTGCACGCCGTCCATCTTGCGGATGCTCAGGGCGCCCAGCTCACGCAGCCGGGCAATGACGTCCTGCACCAGCACGTCCGGCGCCGATGCGCCCGCCGTCAGGCCCACGCGGCGGCGGCCTTCAAACCATTCCGGCTGCAGGCCCGCAGCGCCTTCCACCATGTAGGCCGCCGCGCCCAGGCGTTCGGCCAGTTCACGCAGGCGGTTGCTGTTGCTGCTGGTGGGGCTGCCGACGACGATCACCACGTCCACCACAGGCGCCATGATCTTCACCGCGTCCTGGCGGTTCTGCGTCGCGTAGCAGATGTCCTGCTGCTTGGGTTCACGCACATGCGGGAAGCAGCGCTTCACTTCGGACAGGATCTCAGCCGCGTCGTCCACGCTCAAGGTGGTCTGCGTCACCACGGCCAGCTTGCCGGTCCTGGGCCGCACATGGACCACGTCGGCGGCTTCTTCGACCAGGTAAATGCCTTCGGTCAGCTGGCCCATGGTGCCTTCGACCTCGGGGTGGCCCTTGTGGCCGATCATGATGAACTCATAACCTTCCTTGGCCAGCTTGGCCACTTCCACGTGGACCTTGGTGACCAGCGGGCAGGTGGCGTCAAAGACCTGGAAGCCGCGCTCGGCGGCTTCCACACGCACGGCCTTGCTGACGCCGTGGGCGCTGAACACCAGGGTGGCGCCGGGCGGCACGTCGGCCAGGTCTTCAATGAAGATGGCGCCCTTGGCCTTGAGGTTGTCCACCACGTAGGTGTTGTGCACGATCTCGTGGCACACATAGATGGGCCGGCCGTACTTGGCAAGCGCACGCTCCACGATCTCGATGGCGCGGTCCACGCCAGCGCAGAAACCGCGCGGTTCGGCCAGGAAGATCTCGTCGATGGGCATGCTCACATGACTCCCAGCAACTTGACTTCAAAGCGCACCGGCTGGCCAGCCAGCGGGTGGTTGAAGTCGAACAGCAGCCAGTCCGGGCCGCATTCACGCACCACGCCGGCGTAGCTGGCGTTGCCGTCGGGAGTGGGGAACTGCACCACATCGCCCAAGCCGTATTGGGCGTCCGGGTCGCCCAGTTCGTGCAGCAGGCTCAGTTTCACGCGCTGCAGCATGTCGGGGTTGCGGTCGCCAAAGGCCGCGCCTGCGGGCAAGTCGAAGGACTCGTGCGCACCTTCCGGCAGACCCATCAGGCGGTCTTCGATGGCCGGCGCCAGTTGCCCAGCGCCCAGCGACAGCGTGGCCGGCTTGTCGGCAAAGGTGTTGACCACGTCCGCACCGTCCGGGCCAGCCAGACGGTAGTGCAAGGTCAGAAACGATCCGGGCTGGACGAGGTTCAAGGCGGCTCACTCAACGGGCTGCGCCCGTGACATAGACTGGCCTTGATTCTACCGAGCGTCTACCGAGCGCCCCGCCCATGAAAGACCTGCCCGTCGACCAGCGCCCCCGCGAGAAGCTGCTGGCCCGCGGCCCTGGTGCGCTGGCCGATGCCGAACTGCTGGCGCTGCTGCTCCGCACGGGCTTCAAGGGCACGCCGGTGATGACGCTTGCGCAGCAGGTGCTGGACCACTGCGGTGGCTTCGCCGGTCTGCTGAATGCCGACCCCGCGCGGCTGAAAACCATCAAGGGCCTGGGCCCGGCCAAACGGGCGGAATTGCTGGCCTTGATGGAAACCGCCAGGCGGGCCTTGACACAGCAGATGGCTGACCAACCCGTCTTCGACAGCCCCGGCCGCGTCAAGGACTACCTGGCGCTGCACCTGGGCGGCCGCACGCAGGAAGTCTTCGCGGTGCTGTTTCTGGACGGGCAGCACAAGCTCATCCGCCTGGAAGAGATGTTCCAGGGCACGCTGACGCAGACCAGCGTCTACCCGCGCGAAGTGGTCAAGCGGGCGCTGACGCTGAACGCGGGCGCGGTGGTGCTGGCGCACAACCACCCGTCCGGCCTGGCCGAGCCTTCGCGTGCCGACGAGTACCTGACGCAGACGCTCAAGAGCGCGCTGCAACTGGTGGACGTGCGGGTGCTGGACCACATCGTGGTGGGCCAGGGGCAGACGGTGTCGCTTTCGGAGCGGGGCCTGATGTGAGGTCCGCCAAACCGGCCAAGCCCATCAAGGTCCAGGGCCTGGACGACCTGGCCGACGTGCGCGACGCGCTGCGCCAGCGCGAGAAGGCCGCGCTGGAAACCGCCGCGCGCCAACGCGCCGCACGGGCGGCGGTGGAACGCCAGCGGCTGCTCTTTGCCGATACGGTGGGCCCCGTGACGCCGTTGCCGCCGCACGGCCTGACGCAGCACGACACACCACGCCCCGAACCCTTGCCACGCCAGCGCGAAGCCGACGAACGGGCGGCACTGCGGGAGGCGCTGTCCGACGAGGTCGACATTGAAAGCCTGCTGCTGACCGACGACGGCCTCAGCTTCCACCGCAGCGGTGTCGGCCCGGACGTGGTGACGCGGCTGCGGCGCGGGCACTGGTCCATACAGGGCGAACTGGACCTGCACGGCCTGCGCCGCGACGAGGCACGTGACGAACTGGCCGGCTTCATGAAGGAGGCGTCGCGCCGCGGCTGGCGCTGCCTGCGTGTGGTGCACGGCAAGGGCCTGGGCTCACCGGGGCGGCAACCGGTGCTGAAGGCCAAGGTGCAGCGCTGGCTGGGCCAGCATGCGGACGTGCTGGCCTTCACGCAGGCCAGTGCGCCGCAGGGCGGCGCGGGCGCGCTGATCGTGCTACTTCGAGGCTGAAGCAGAAGGCGCTGCGGCAGCGGCGCGTGTCTTGGCACAGTTGCCCTGGCGCTCGATCCAGTACACCGCGTTGCCCACCACGGCGATGCTGCCCGACACCACCACCGACGCCGCTGTGACAAATCCCAGCGTCGCCAGCATGGCAGCGCAACCGTCGCCGTAACAACGCGTGAAGCCGCCGAGGACCGTTGTCTCCAGCGTGACCTGGTGGGTCATGACCTTGCAGTCGGGGTCGTAGACGGCCTGGGTCTGCGGGACGACGATGCAGCCAGCCGCCAACAGGGCTGTGGCCAGGGCGGCGTGTGTGCTGAGCGGAACACGCATGGCCTCAGCCGCCCTTGTTGCGCATCCAGTCGGCCGTGCCGAAGAAGGACTCAGCCAGGCGCGCGGCCAAAGTCTCGTCCACCTGATGTTCCTGCATGGCCTGCATCATGCAAGCCATCCATTGGTCACGCTCCGCGATGCCGATGGCATAAGGCAAATGCCTTGCCCGCAGCATGGGGTGGCCAAATCGTTCGATGTAGTGGTTGGGCCCGCCCAGCCAGCCGCACAGGAACCAGAACAGCTTGTCGCGTGAACCGTCCAGCGTGCTGGGGTGCAGCTTGCGGATGCCCGCAAACACCGGCTCCAGGTCCATCAGGTCGTAGAAGCGGTCCACCAGGGCGCGCACGCCGGCTTCACCGCCCAGTCGTTCGAATGGGGTCGGGCCCGTCTGCGGCGCCTCTTCGCTCACCCGGCGGTCATCTTGGTAGCGACCTGCACCAGCGCCAGTGCGGCGGGCGTGCCGGGCAGCGCTTCCATCAGCAACTGGCGGCGCAACACGCTCTCACGCACCGCCGGGTCGCTGGGCACGTCACCCAGCAGTTCCAGGCGCACAGGGCTGTCCAGCTGCGGGTTGACATAGCGGTCCACCACCTGCTGCAGTTGCTGGCGCACGGCGCGTCCCTCACCCGCCTTGCGTACCTGGTTGACCAGCAGGTGCACCCTGCGGCGGCCCTGGGTGGTGGCCAGCACCTTGATGGTGGCGTAGGCGTCGGTCAGCGACGTGGGCTCGGGCGTTGCCACCACCAGCACCTCACCGGCCAGCGACACGGTGTACAGCACCACGTCGGAGATGCCGGCGCCGGTGTCCAGCAGCACGTGGTCGAACTTGGGTGCGACCTCGTCGATGACCTTCTGCAGCTGGTCACGCACTTCGGGCGTCATGCGCGAATACTCGACCATGCCCGACCCGGCCAGCAGCACATGGAAACCACCCGGCGCGGGCAGGATGGCATCGGCCAGCGTGCTCTTGCCGGTGAAGACGTCGTGCAGCGTGATCTTGGGGAACAGGTTCAGCACCACGTCCAGGTTGGCCAAGCCCAGGTCGGCGTCCAGCACCAGCACACGGCGGCCACCACGGGCCAGGGCCGCTGCCAGGTTGGCGGACACAAAGGTCTTGCCCACGCCACCCTTGCCGCTGGTCACGGCAAAGATGTGCGGGTAGCTCCGCGGTGCGGGCTCAGTGGCGCTCATTCGTGGTCCTGGATCTGGAAGGTATCGAACAGCAAGCGTTTCTCTTCGGTGCTGACCACGGACACAGCCGTGGGCTCCAGGCGCACGAGGTTGCGGCCCTGGGCCTTGGCCAGGTAGAGCTGTTGGTCAGAGCGTTCCTGCCACAAGGCCGGCGTGGAACGCACCCATTGCGGCGCGAAGGCGCCGCCGATGCTGATGGTGACGGCCACCTGCGGCCCGTGGGCAGACAGCGCCACCGGCATGCGTTCCACACGCCGGCGCACACGCTCGGCCACGGTCTCGCCAAAGGTGCTGGCGCAGTTGGGCAGGATGATGGCGAATTCCTCACCACCCAACCGCGCCACCAGGTCCATGGGGCGCACGCAATCCAGCAGCGCATGGGCCACGGCGCGGATCACCTGGTCGCCGGCCATGTGGCCGTGGGTGTCGTTGACACGCTTGAAGTGGTCTATGTCCAGCGCCAGCAGCAGCGCGGGTTCGCCGCTGCGGGCGACACGGTCCACCTCGCGGGCCAGTGCCATCTCGAAGGCACGGCGGTTGGCCAGGCCGGTCAACGCGTCGCGGCTGGACAGTTCCACCAAAGCGTCGATCAGACCCTGCTGCCAGGCCGGTGAACCCGCGTCACCCTCGGGCAACGCATGGCCCGATTGCACCAGCAACTGCAGCGCGCGGTCGAATTGCAGCGTGCTGGGTTCTGTGCGGGTCTTGGCGGGTCGACGGTCCAAGGGACGGGGGCGGGGACACCGCGCGGGGCAAGGGTGGCTTTCAGTCTAGCAGCGCAAGGGGCCTGCCCCAGGGTGGGAAAAGGGCGGGCCGCAGGGTCCATTTCTGGCCATGGCCGCGTCGGACGCAGGCTGACACTCGTCACGTGCCCGAAATGGGTGCTCCTGCCTGCCACTGCCCACGCACGCTTTTCCGTCTCCTTACCGGCACTCCCTGCATGAACGGTCTTGTCACCCCCAACCCGTCCGCCAGCGACGCGGAATTCACGCTGTCCCCGGCGGACTTTGAACGCATCCGCAAGCTGATCTACCAACGCGCCGGCATCAGCCTGCACGCGGGCAAGCAGGCCATGGTCTACAGCCGGCTGTCGCGCCGCCTGCGCGAAACCGGTCACAGCTCGTTCACCGAGTACCTGGGCTGGCTGGAAGCCGCCACCGGTGCGGCGGCCGACAGCGAATGGCAGGAGTTCGTCAACTGCCTGACCACCAACCTCACCGCCTTCTTCCGCGAAGAACACCACTTCCACGCCCTGGTGGACGACCTGCGCGCCCGTGCATCCCGGCCCATCCGCATCTGGTGCAATGCCGCCAGCACGGGTGAAGAGCCCTACTCGTTGGCCATGGCCGTGGTGGAAACGTTGGGCGTGTCGGCCCAGGCCAAGCTGGTGTGCAGCGACATCGACACCAAGGTGCTGGCCACCGCGCAGCGCGGTGTCTACACCGCCGACGCACGCGGCCTGAGCCCGGAACGGCTGAAGCGCCACTTCATGCGCGGCACGGGCGGCAACACGGGGCAGATCCGCATCAAGCCGGAATTGGCGCGTTTCATCGAATTCCGCAGCTTCAACCTGATGAGCCCCAGCTGGGCCGCCCTGGGCGACCCCTTCGACCTGGTGTTCTGCCGCAACGTGATGATCTACTTCGACAACCCCACCCAGCGCAAGGTGCTGGAGCACATGCACGCCGTGATGAAACCGGGCAGCCTGCTCTATGTGGGGCATTCGGAAAATTTCACCGAGTCACGCGACCTCTTCCGTCTGCGCGGCAAGACCATCTACGAACGCGTGTGACATGGTGCCCCCAAGCTCGCTCGCGCTCGCTACCCCCCGAGGGGGCCGTCCGCCAGCGGCCCGGCGGAGCCGGTTCCGCGGCGGGAAGCTTGATTGCGCCTTGGGCTCCTCTCAAGGCGCCCTGGCGCCCAGCCGATAACGCGGGATGTCCGCCATGCTGATCTCGTCCACACCCTCGTCCGCATCTGCCACACCGGCGCGCGCGGTACCCAGCCGCCTGGAGAGGCTCAAGGCCCAGCCGCGCAAGGCTGGCGAGGCCTCGTTCTTCTTCTACGACGCCCACTTTCGCAACGAAGCCGTCAAGGTGCTGCCGGGTGAGTTCTTCGTCTACGACGAAGACATCCTGGTCATGACCACGCTGGGTTCGTGCATCGCCGCCTGCCTGTGGGACCGTGAGAAGCGCATCGGCGGCATGAACCACTTCCTGCTGCCCGACGGTGGATCCAATGGCGACAGCGGCCGCTACGGCAGCTTTGCCATGGACCTCTTGATCGGTGAGTTGGTCAAACGCGGCGCCAACCGCTGCTCCATGGAAGCCAAGGTCTTTGGTGGAGGTGCCGTCATCAGCGGCATGAACACCATCAACGTGGGCGAACGCAACACCGCCTTCGTGCTGGACTATCTGCGCACCGAACGCATCACGGTGGTCAGCAAGGACGTGCTGGACATCTACCCGCGCAAGGTCTGCTTCCTGCCGGCCAGCGGCAAAGCCATGGTCAAGCGCCTGGCGTCGGCCAACACCGAAGCACTGGCGACCTTGGAACGCGCCGCCGCCAGCCGTGCGGCGCCGGTCACCAGCAGTGGTGGCAGCGTCGACCTGTTCTGAGCGCACGAGACAAGACTCAACAAACGAGCATCGGGAGCCCTGCGTGAGCACGAACAAGATCCGAGTGGTGGTGGTGGACGACAGCGCGCTGGTGCGTGGCCTGCTGACCGAGATCATCGACCGCCAGCCCGACATGTGCTGCGTGGGCGCCGCCGCCGACCCGCTGCTGGCGCGCGAGATGATCCGCAACCTGAACCCGGACGTCATCACGCTGGACATCGAAATGCCGCGCATGGACGGGCTGGACTTCCTGTCGCGCCTGATGCGGCTGCGGCCCATGCCCGTCGTGATGGTCAGCACGTTGACCGAACGCGGCGCTGACGTCACGCTCAAGGCGCTGGAACTGGGTGCGGTGGACTTTGTCAGCAAGCCCAAGATCGGTGTGGCTGATGGCCTGCGCCAACTGGGCGTGGACATCACGGAAAAGATCCGCACCGCGGCCAAGGCACGTGTGCACCGGCTGGCGTCACCGGCTGCTGCCGTGCCGGGCCAGCCCGCAGCGCCAGCCAAGGCCACCACGGTGGCCTCGCTGGGGCGCCTGTCGACGGAGAAGATCATCTTCATCGGCGCCAGCACCGGCGGCACCGAAGCCACGCGCGAACTGCTGGTCGGCCTGCCGGCCGACAGCCCGGCGGTGATGATCACGCAGCACATGCCACCTGGTTTCACCAAGAGCTATGCGGCACGCCTGAACGGCCTGTGCAGGATCCGCGTGGCCGAGGCCACGGACGGTGAACGTGTGCTGCCCGGCCATGCCTACATCGCGCCCGGTGGCCACCACCTGAGTGTGGAACGGTCGGGCGCCAACTACGTCGCGCGTGTTCAGGTGGGCGAGCCGGTCAACCGCCACATGCCCAGCGTGGAAGTGCTGTTTGACAGCGCCGCCCGCGTGGTGGGCCGCAACGCCCTGGCGGTGATGCTCACCGGCATGGGTGCCGACGGCGCGCGGGCCATGAAGACCATGCGCGACGCCGGCAGCCACAACCTGGTGCAGGACGAGGCCACCTGCGTGGTCTTCGGCATGCCGCGTGAGGCCATCGCCCATGGCGCGGCCCATGAGGTGCTGCCGCTGGGCCAGATTGCACCCAGGTTGATCGAGTGGCTGCGCGCCAACGCCGGATCAGCCACCTCGCGGGTCTGACCGGCGCACCGGTTCAGGCGCTGGATCAAGACCAGCGGCCACGCTCGTGATCCATCACGCCCAGGCTGTAGCCTGGATCGGCTTGGCGGTCGGCCATGCCGATGTCGCGCAACGTGGCGTCACTCAAGCCCTGAAGGCTGCGCCATTCGGCGCGCAGCCGGGCGTTTTCGCGCTGCACCCGCCAGGCGGCCTGGGCAGCAGCGCGCAGGTCTTGCCACCAGCGCAACAGCAGCGGCCGGTGCGTGGCGACGATGGCGGGGGAGCAGCAGGTGGCGGTGTTCATGTGGAACCTCCAGTTAACGTGCTGTGCAGTTTCCAAGAACGATCGAGCACATAAAAGCGATTGATTTATGGTCATTTGGAAAGCTATGCTTACCGAATGGCCAGATTGCCCCTCAACACCTTGCCCGCCTTCCGCGCGGTGGCGCGCCTGCAGAACCTGCGCGCGGCGGCCGAGGAATTGCACCTGACGCACAGCGCGGTGAGCCAGCAGATCAAGCTGCTGGAAGAGCAGTTGGGGCTGAGCCTCTTTGACCGCCGTGGGCGCGGCGTGGTGCTCAATGCCGCGGGCCAGGCGCTGCAAGTGGCCGTGGACGCCGCGCTGGACCGTCTGTCGCAAGGCGTGCTGGCGGCCCAGGCTGCTGCCAGCGGTGCCGCACACCAGCTGCGCCTGACGGTGGTGCCGTCCTTCGCCCAGCGCTGGCTGTTGCCGCGCATGGGCCTGTGGCGCGAACAGCACCCGGACATCACGCTGGACGTGCACTCCTCGCAGCAGGTCGTGGACGTGCAGCGCGAAGGTTTTCATGCGGCCTTGCGCGTGGGCGCCGGCCCCTGGCGCGGCCTGACCGCGCACCGGCTGACCGATTCACCGCTGATTGCCGTGGCCGCACCGGCGCGCGCGGCGCGGCTGCCCATGGGCGACCACGCCGCCATCGCAGCCGAGCCCCTGCTGGGTGGCGGTGAGCAGTGGCAGCGTTTCCTGTCCCTGGCCGGCTGCGCCTACGACAGCAAGACCGTGGCTGACTTCAATGACGCAGGCCTGATGCTGCAGGCGGCGGAACAGGACATCGGCATCGCCCTGGCACGCGAGCTGTTGGCGGCCGACGCACTGCGCGCGGGTCGGCTGGTGCGCGTGTCGCCCTGGGCGCTGGAAGACACGCAGTCAGCGACCTTCTGGTTCGTGCACCCGCCGGGCCTGGTGGACTGGCCGCCGCTGCAGGCGCTGCAGCAGTGGCTGTTCAAGGAGATGGCGCGCTCGCGCCTGGTGTCCAACGCCTGAGTTCGGTCGTGTGAGTTCAGGCGGGCAGGAACAGGCCCTGCAGGTCGGACAGGAAGTCGAAGCCGCGCACCGTGGGCACCACGAGGTCCTGGCTCTCGTCCCAGGTGATCAGGCCCTTGTCGCGTGCCTGCTGCAGCGGCTTCATGACCGACGACAGCGGCAGCCCCGTGCGTTCGGTGAAGCGCGCGAGCTCAAAACCTTCGCGCAGGCGCAGCGCGTTCATCATGTATTCGAAGGGCAGGTCACGCCGCGCAACTTCGTGTTCATTGCTGATGGCGTTGCCCGCCAGTGCATGCTGCATGTAGGCCGCAGGCTCACGCCACCGCACCTGGCGCAGCACCCGGTGCGGGAAGCTCAGCTTGCCGTGTGCCCCCGCGCCTATGCCCAGGTAGTCGCCAAAGCCCCAGTAGTTGAGGTTGTGTGTACAGCGGTGGCCTTCCCGCGCGAACGCACTCACCTCATAACGCTGCAATTGGCTGGTGGCCGTGCGTTCGGTGATCAAGTCCAACATGTCGCTGGCCAGGTCACCATCAGGCAGCACCGGTGGCTGCACGGCGAAGCGCGTGTTCGGTTCGATGGTGAGGTGGTAGATGGACAAATGCGGCGGTCTGAAGGCCAGCGCGGTGTCCAGTTCCTGCCCCAACTGCGCCAGCGTCTGGCCGGGCAGCGCGTACATCAGGTCGATGTTGAAGGTGTCGAAGGCCTCGGCGGCTTCGGTCACCGCGGCGCGCGCTTGCGCGGCGTCGTGTACACGGCCTATGCGCTGCAGCGCGGCGTCGTCAAAACTCTGCACACCCACCGACAAGCGCGTGACACCGGCTGCGCGGAAGGCCTTGAAACGTTCGCGTTCAAAGGTGCCGGGGTTGGCTTCCAGCGTGATCTCCGCACCCGGTTCCAGCTGCACCCGGGCGCGGATGTCAGCAATGAGCTTGTCGATGCTCTCGGGTGCAAACAGGCTGGGCGTGCCACCGCCGATGAAGACACTGATGACACGCCGGCCCCAGATCAGCGGCAGCGCGCTTTCCAGGTCGGTGCGCAGGGCGTCCAGGTATTTCGCTTCAGGGACAGCACCGGACTTTTCGTGGCTGTTGAAGTCGCAATAGGGGCACTTCTTCAGGCACCAAGGCAGGTGCACATACAGGGACAGCGGCGGCAGTGCCGACAGCTGCAGCGTGCCGGGCCGCAGGTAGTGCTCCACACTCAGCGCAGTCGCTTTCACAGCCGCCAGACCTCGCGCAGCAGTTGCAGCATCTGCGCCATGGCGCGGGCACGGTGGCTGTGGCGGTTTTTCAATTCGGCGTCCATCTCGGCCACGGTCAGCCCCAGGTCCGGAATGAACATCAGCGGGTCGTAGCCGAAGCCCTGTGTGCCACGCGGCGCGGCCAGGATCTCACCGGGCCAGCGGCCTACCGCCACCAGCGGCTGCGGGTCGTTGGCGTGGCGAATGGCCACCAGGCTGCTCAGGAAGTACGCGCGCCGGCTGGTGGCGCCCTGCAGACCCACCAGCAGCTTGGCGTTGTTGGCGGCGTCCTGCAGCTTGCGGCGGGCTTCGCGGTCCCCCGTGTCCGGCAGCTCACCGGCGTAGTGAGCGGAGATCACACCCGGATCACCGCCCAGCGCATCCACGCACACACCCGAATCGTCCGCAATGGCCGCAGCACCGCTCGCCTGCGCCGCATGGCGCGCCTTGGTCAGCGCGTTTTCGATGAAGGTGTGGTGCGGCTCTTCGGCTTCCGTGATGCCCAGGGCGCCCTGCGCCACCAGCTCCACGGGTAGGCCGTTCAGCATGGCCTGCAGCTCGGCCAGCTTCTTGGCATTGTTGGAAGCCAGCACCAACCGCATGGCCTCAGACCCCCAAGGCGTGTTTCTGCAGCGCCACCAAGTCGCGTATGCCCTTGTCGGCCAACGCCAGCAGCGCGTCCATCTCGGCGCGTGTGAAGGGCTCGCCTTCGGCCGTGCCCTGCACTTCCACGAAACCGCCGCCGCCCGTCATGACCACGTTCATGTCGGTGTCGCAGGTGGAGTCTTCGGTGTATTCCAGGTCCAGCAGCGGCGTGCCCTGCACGATGCCCACCGAGATGGCCGCCACAAAGTCGCGAATGGGGCTGGTGGCCAGCTTGCCCTGCTTC
>JANOAM010000065.1:0-2386 GCA_031411215.1 Betaproteobacteria bacterium | reverse complement strand
CTGAAGCCGCTGAAGTGCGAACTGGCTTTGCCGCGTTTTGCCATCGCGCCGCAGGCCGGGTCGCTGAAGACCGCACTGCAATCGCTGGGCGTGAAGACCGTATTCAGCGACGCGGCCGACCTGCGCCCCATGCTGGGCCGCAGCGCCACCAAGGTCCATCTGGAAGATCTGCACCACGCGGCGGGCATCACCGTGGACGAGGCCGGCGGTGAGGCCGTGGCCGCGTCCGCCGCGACGGTCAGCTCCAAGTCCTTCTCGGCGCCCGTGCCGCCCTGCGCGGTGGACCGTGCCTTCAGCTTTGCGCTGCTGCACCAGGCCACCGACACGCCGCTGTTTGTGGGCCGCGTGGGCGATCCGACGCGAGTCGACTGAGGTCGTGGCCCGGGCCAGCATCACTGCCAGAGTCGCTGCCAGAGCCGCTATCAGCAACAGCCCGGCCCTGTGGATGCAGGCCCGGGCTTCTTTTCTGCAAGCCCAGCCGCTCAGCGCAGCCCTGGTGCAGCCGCTGCAGCGGGCGCTGTTCGACGAATCGCCCACCGCGTGGGACCCTGCGGTGGCCGCCAAGCTACCCCCGTTCACGGGCAACCTGGTGCTGGCATTGGCCGACCCGGGCACGCGTGTGGACCACTTCGTGCGCCGGCTGGCGCGGGCCTGCGCGGCGCTGGCCCTGGCGCTGGCGCTGGAACAGCCGGCTACGGCCGTGTGGCCGCTGTGCCGACGCGAGGCCTGGCGCCAGGCGCTGTGGGCGCGACACCACGCGCCGCTGGTGCGTGCCCGCGGCCTGGTGGATGAGTTGGGCATGGGCCCGCGCTTCAGCGGCGCGCTGTGGTTCCGCGCCGAAGCCGCGCAGGCGGCCGTGCGCCTGTGGTTCTGGGCCGAACGCCTGGGCGTGTTTCCCGGCGGCCTGGTGGCCGTGTGGCCGCAGCCCGGCGGCGCGCTGATGCTGCGCCTGTGTGCACATGGCAACCTGCACGCAGAGGCCTACGGCGCTGCGGCCCTGGAAGCTGTGCAGTCGCTGGCACCGGCTTGCGGCTGGATGGCGGTGCGGGGGGCCTGTGTCAGCGCCTGGCAGCAGGGCGCGGCCATCCCAGGCCGCCGTCTTCGTGTCTGAACCGATGCCCGAAGCCTAACGGCCAGGTGGTGTGCCTACCCGTGCGCCGGGGTGCTGGTACCACAGGCGCTGCGCATTGCTCTGCGGCAAGGTCTCGCGTTCGTTCATGAAGTCGTCCAGCAAGCGGCGCGACACGGCCGCGCGCTCCTTCGCGGGCTGCCAGCGCCGGCCTTCCAGCCGCTGCACACGCCCGACCGCGTAGGTGCCCGAGCCGCGGCCCTTTTCGCTGCCGCCTTGCCAGCTGCTGTCCATCAGGCTGCAGCCCTTTTGGCCTTCTTCGCGCACCAGCACCGTGAGCTGCTGCCATTCGCTGACCTCTCGGCACAAGGGCGCGCGCTTGCTGTCGTCGGCCCACAGCACGCAGAGCCGGTGGTAGGTCACGCCCAATCCGTTGCTCTGCGATTCGAACTGCGACACCAGCCACTCGGGCTTGCCGTCGCCGTCCACATCGGCCTGGGCCACCTGCAGCGCTTGGGCGCCCATCATGGGCGAGACCTCGGTGGACCATTGCTGCACCAACTGGCCGCCGCGGCGCCGCTGTGTGAACCAGCGTTCACCGCGCTGGCAGTTGCAGACCTGTTCGTCGCCGATGGCCGTGCACCAGGCAGCGGCGCAACCGGCCACGGCCTTGGCCAGCGGGGCGGGCGCGGGGGCGGTCTGCGGACACAGGCGGTCGGCGGCCTCCGGGCCCGCGGCATGTGCGGGCGTCAGCAGGGCCGCCAGGGCCCAGGCCAGCACCGCGGCAGCAAGCCGGGCGGGCATGGTGTGGAACAAGCGTTTAGCGGCTCAGGCGCTCAGCGGTTCAGCTCGGCGATCTTCTTCTGGTACTTGTCGTAGCCGTTGTCCATGGCGCGCAGCAGGCGCGTCAGCGCGGTCTTGAAGTCACCCGGCACCACCAGGAACATCTCGGCGCTGAAGTTGGGGTCACCGTCGTTGTCCAGGAAGCACTTGACCACCTTGACGTCGAAGCTGGCGGTGTTGCAGCCCTCCAGGCGGCGCAGGCGTGCCGGCGCTGATTTGTCTTCGGCGCTGAAGGCCATGACCATGCGGAAGTAGGTCGGGTCGTTCTCGTCGGCGTAGATCAGGAAGGACCGGCCTTCGCGGCGGAAGCGCACGTTGCCGCTGGGCGTCAGCTCGGGGCGGAAGCCTTCCGTGCTGAGGTAGGCCGAGTAGGTCTCCTGCAACTGCTGCTTGGTGTAGGTCTGCGCCTGCGCGGCGGTGGGCATCAGCGCGCTGGCCAGGGCGATGGCTGCGGTGGCCGTGCCGGCGGCCAGC
>JANOAM010000064.1:0-2060 GCA_031411215.1 Betaproteobacteria bacterium | reverse complement strand
GGCATCACCATCGACGTGGCCTACCGCTACTTCGCCACGCCGCAACGCAAGTTCATCATTGCCGATGCGCCAGGCCACGAGCAGTACACCCGCAACATGGTCACCGCCGCCGCCGGCAGCGACGCCGCGGTGGTGCTGGTGGACATCACCAAGCTGGATCTGAATCAGCCTGAAGTGAAGCTGCTGCCGCAGACCCGCCGCCATGCGCTGCTGGCGCAGTTGCTGCGTGTGCCCAACATCGTCTTCGCGGTCAACAAGCTGGACGCGGTCGAAGAGCCTGGCGCTGCCTATGAAGCGGTGAAGTCGGCACTGGAACGCTTCGCTGACGAAGCCGCTATCGAACACGCGGGCATCGTGCCGGTGTCCGCGCTGCGCGGCGACAACGTCACCACGCCATTGCGAGCCGCCTGGTACAGCGGTCCTTCGCTGCTGCAATTGCTGGAAGGCCTGCCCTCGGCCCAGGAAGACACCCATGCCGCGTTTGAGCTGCCTGTGCAGTACGTCGCCCGCCAGGGCGAAGGCACGGGCGAGCAGCCGCGGGTGCTGTGGGGCCGTGTGGCACAGGGCGCCGTGCAGGTGGGCGATGCGGTGCAGATCTTCCCCAGCGGCGAATGTGCCACCGTGGCCGCATTGCGCCGCGCCGCCAGCGCTGCGGACCGTGTTGAAGCCGGCCAGTCCGCTGGCCTGGTGCTGGACCGCCAGCTGGACATCTCGCGCGGCGACTGGATCGCCGCCGCGGGCCAGCTGAAGCCCGTGCAACGCTTCACCGCCACGCTGGCCTGGCTGGACACCGAAGCCGCCACGCCGGGCCGCAAGTACTGGGTGCGCCACGGCAACCGCTGGGTGCAGGCACGCCTGTCGGCCGTCAAGCACCGGCTGGACATCCACACGCTGGTGCCGCAGCCGGCCGACCAGTTGGCCGTCAACGACATCGGTGAGGTGGTCTTTGAACTGCAACAGCCGCTGCCTCTGGCCAGCTACGCCGACAACCGGGTCGGTGGCGCACTGATCGTGGTCGACCCGGCCAGCAACCGCACCAGCGGCGCGCTGCTGGTGGTGGACACGGGGGCCGCATGAGCGGCCGCGTCATCTTCATAGGCGCCGGCCCGGGCTCAGCCGATCTCATCACCTTGCGCGGTGCGCGCCGCCTGGCCGAAGCCGATGTCGTCCTGTTCGACGCGCTGACCGACCCCGCGCTACGCGACTACGCCCCCAAGGCGCAGTGGCTGGACGTCGGCAAGCGCGGCTTCTGCGACAGCACGGGCCAGGCCACCATCGACGCGCTGCTGGTCAAGATGGCGCAGCAACACGCCGTGGTCGTGCGCTTGAAGGGTGGTGACCCCAGCATCTTCGGCCGTCTGGAAGAAGAGCTGCAGGCCCTGGCCGCCGCAGGCATCGACGCCGAAGTCGTGCCCGGTGTCACCGCCGCCATCGCTGCCGCCGCCGCCACGCAGCGCCCGCTGACACGCCGCGGCAAGGGCCGCAGCGTGAGCCTGACCACGGCCATGTCGCAGAGCGGCGAACTCGGTGCCGGCCGCCGTGCCGACACCGAAGTTTTCTACATGGCCGGCCGCCAGTTGGGCAAGCTGGGCCGCGCCTTGCGCGCTGCCGGCTGGCCGCTGAACACACCCGTGAGCGTGGTGTCCCGCGCCGGCTGGCCCGACTGCCTGGGCAGCGAACACGCCCTGGCCGACCTGGCCGCGGCGGCCGTGCTGCACGCGGGCCGGCCCACCGTCGTGACGGTCGGTGCTGGTGCCGCAGCAGTCGCTGCACCTGTGGTCAAGCATGTGGCTCGGACGCCAAAGACCCTTGCCACTGATCCAGCGCAAGCCGGTCAGGCCCGCCTGTCAACGTAAAATCAAGGGTTGTGGGTGCGTGCTGCGGCATGCCCCGCAGCCCCCACGACCACCTGAGCTCTTCCACATGACCCACGTCGTTCTCGAATCGTGCATTCGCTGCAAGTACACCGACTGCGTTGACGTCTGCCCCGTCGACTGCTTCCGCGAAGGCCCGAACATGCTGGTCATCGACCCCGATGAATGCATCGACTGCGCGGTGTG
>JANOAM010000063.1:0-1739 GCA_031411215.1 Betaproteobacteria bacterium | reverse complement strand
GGATGAAGTGAAGGTTCCCGCAAGCAGTGCCTGCGAAACCTTCGTGGCCTTGCGCACCGAGGTGCAGAACTGGCGCTGGGCCGGTGTGCCCTTCTACCTGCGCACCGGCAAGCGGCTGGCGGCGCGTGACGCGCAGATCGTGGTCAACTTCCGCGAGGTGCCGCATGCCATCTTCCCGGGCACGCGGCAGGCCAACAAGCTGGTCATCAAGCTGCAGCCTGAAGACGGCTTGGAACTGCACCTGCTGGCAGCCAAGGGCGGCAGCGGCAGCGGCGCCCCGGAAATGCTGTCGCCGGTGAGCCTGGACCTGGACTTCGACAAGGCCTTTGCCAGCGAGCGTGTGGGTGGCTACGAACGCCTGTTGCTGGACGCCATTGCCGGCCGCCTGAACCTCTTTGTGCGCAGCGACGAACAGGAGCAGGCCTGGCGCTGGGTCGAACCCGTGCTGCACGCCTGGGCACAGGACACCGTGGGCCCACGTCCCTATGCTGCAGGCGGCTGGGGCCCGGCGGCCGCCAGCGCTCTGGTGGCTCGCGACGGCTGCGCCTGGGCTGAAGAACAGTGAACGGGTGGGCTGGCGCGTGCGGTGCGCTGGCCCTGCTGCTGGCCTGGGTGCCGGTGCAGGCGGTGGTGCACGTCGTGGCTCCAGGCCAAAACCTGGCCGCGGTGCTGGCGCGTGCAGCCGAAGGTGATGAAGTCCAGCTGCAAGCGGGTGTGCACCGAGCGCAAACGGGCGTCATCCTGCAGCGCCGGCTCACCCTGCGCGGTGTGGGTGGCAAGGCCGTTCTGCAGGCCGATGGCGCGCATGCAGAAGGCAAGGCCATCCTGGTCGTTCGGGATGGCGACATCCGCGTCGAAGACCTGGAATTCCGTGGTGCCCGCGTGCCCGACCACAACGGTGCCGGCATTCGCTTCGAACGCGGCAAGCTGCTGGTGCGGCGTTGCAGCTTTGTCGACAACGAGAACGGCATCCTCACAGCCAACTTCCCTGACGCCGAACTCACGGTCGAAGACAGTCAGTTCGCGGACGCACCCGACACCTCGCGCCTGCCACACCTGCTGTACGTCGGCGCCATTGCGCGCTTCACTTTGACGGGCAGTCGCCTGAGCCACGGCAGGCACGCCCACCTGCTGAAGAGCCGGGCACGCGAGAACCACGTGCTCAACAACCAGCTGGTGGATGGTGAGGGTGGCAGCGCGGCATACGAGCTGGACTTCCCCAACGGCGGCGTGGTCGACGTGGTGGGCAACACCATCGAGCAGTCGGCGGCCACCACCAACCTGGTGATGCTGGCCTTTGGCGCCGAAGGTGAGCGCGACAACCGTGCCCACCGCTTGCGGCTGGAGAACAACATCTTCGTCAACCACGCCTGGCTGCCGGCGATCTTCGTGCGGGTCCACGAGGCCAAGCTGAAGTCACCGGTGACCAGGACGATGCTCAACAACACGTTTACGGGCCCGGGCGTGCCCGTGCTCTGAGACTTCCGGAGACACACACCATGCTGGACCGCATCCGAGCTTCCATCCCCGCGCTGCCGCCGGCCGAGCAGCGTGTGGCCAAGCTGTTGCTGTCTGACCCGCGCAGCTTTGCCACGCTGCCGGTGTCCGAGTTGTCCGAACGTGCGCACGTCAGCAAGCCCACGGTCGTGCGCTTCTGCCGCAGCGTGGGCTATGACGGGCTGGCGGACTTCAAGCTGAAGCTGGCCGGCAGCGTCAACGAAGGTGTGCCCTTCGTGCAC
>JANOAM010000062.1:0-2018 GCA_031411215.1 Betaproteobacteria bacterium | reverse complement strand
CAAGTTGCCCAGCTGGATCTCGGCCTGGAGCAAGGTCGACCCAGCGTTGCTGTCGGTGACCGACGTCAACCGCGACGGCATCTTCCAACTGGGCGAGATGCGCATAGGCAGCGACATCATCGTGCTGGCCACGCCGGAAATCGCTGGGCTGCCTTTTGTCATCTCCGGTTTGGTGGCTGCGGGCGGCCTGGCGGCAGCGTTGTCCACGGCCGACGGGCTCTTGCTGACCATCGCCAGCGCGTTGTCGCACGACGTCTACTACAAGATGATCGACCCCGGTGCGCCCACCTCGCGCCGGGTGATGATCTCCAAGGTGCTGCTGCTGATCGTGGCGCTGCTGGCGGCGCTGGTGGCGGCGCAGAAGCCCGCGGACATCCTGTTCCTGGTGTCGGCAGCGTTTTCGTTGGCGGCGGCGGGCTTCTTCCCGGTGTTGGTGTTGGGGATTTTCTGGAAGCGCGCCACCAAGTGGGGTGCCGTGCTGGGCATGCTGTCGGGTGTGGCGATGACCTTCTACTACATGGCCACCACGCAGCCCTGGCTGCGCGGCCTGTTCGGCGTCACCGGACCCATCGAGCTCTGGGGTGGCATCCTGCCTATTTCGGCGGGCGTGTTCGGTGTGCCGGCAGGCTTCCTGGTGACGGTGGTGGTCAGTTTGTTGACGCCGCCCCCGCGGCCAGAGACCCGGCGTTTGGTGGAGTACGTGCGCTACCCGCGCTTGCCCGAGGCCTGAGCCCAGCAGGTCGTCTCGGGTCAGGCCTTGCCTGCGTGTTAGAATTTTCGGCTTTCCTTGTCGCACCCGTCATGTTGACGCATCGGGGCGGCTTCCACCTCCATCCCGGAGGGAACCCACAAGGAGTGTTCATGCGTCACTACGAGATCGTGCTGCTGATCCATCCGGATCAAAGCGAACAGGTTCCGGCCATGCTGGAACGCTACAAGACCCTGGTCACCGCCTCCGGTGGCAAGGTGCACCGCGTGGAAGACTGGGGTCGGCGCCAGCTGGCCTACATGATCCAGAAGCTGGTCAAGGCGCACTACCTGTGCCTGAACATCGAAGTCAGCAATGACACGCTGACCGAGATCGAAACCGGCTTCCGCTTCAATGACGCCGTGTTGCGCCACATGACCGTGGCCAAGCCCAAGGCTGAAACCGCCCCCTCCATCATGATGAAGGCTGTGGAGCGCGAGGAAGCCCGCAAGGAACGCCAGGAGGCAACGGCCTGAGTTGTCTGCCGTTGCCCACCGCGGCTGCGGGAATGAACCGGATGGTTCTTTCCGCCGCCCTGGTGGAGCGCAAGGCGCTGCGTTACACCCCCGCCGGACTGCCGGCCCTGGACTTGAGCGTCAAGCACGAGTCCACGGTCAGCGAAGATGGTCAAGCCCGCCAGGTCTCCTTCGAGATGAAGGCGGTGGCGATAGGGGCGGTGACAAGGCAACTCGCGCCGCTGGAAATGGGATGCGCCCTGACATTGGGCGGTTTCATCACCAGCACACGCAACGGAAGAGGCTTGCTGTTCCACATCACGTCCGTCGAGCCGGCCGAACAGGCCCCCGCGACGAACCCATCCGGATCGAACTGATTTCAAGTAGGAGCCCTTATGCCCCCGCCACGTGGTAAAGGTCGTTTTTCCAAAGACAAGCGCCCCAAGCGCAACAACCAGTCGCTGCTGTTCCGCCGCAAGCGTTTCTGCCGCTTCACCGTCGCCAACGTCACCGAGATCGACTACAAGGAAATCGACACCTTGCGCGATTTCATCGGCGAGAACGGCAAGATCACGCCCGCACGCCTGACCGGCACGCGCGCGTTCTACCAACGCCAGCTGACCACCGCCATCAAGCGCGCGCGCTTCCTGGCGCTGCTGCCGTACTCTGACCATCACAAGGTCTAAGGAGCACGACATGCAAATCATCCTGTTGGAAAAGGTCGGCAAGCTCGGCAACCTGGGCGACGTCGTCAACGTCAAACAAGGCTACGCCCGCAACTTCCTGATCCCGAGCAAGCTGGCGCGCCGCGCCAC
>JANOAM010000061.1:0-11101 GCA_031411215.1 Betaproteobacteria bacterium | reverse complement strand
TGCTGATCGGCGGCCCCGACGGCCTGGACCCCAGCGTCAAGGCCGCGGGCGACGAGACCCTGCGCCTGTCCGACCTGACCCTGCCGCACGCCTTTGCGCGTGTGCTGCTGGCCGAGGCGCTGTACCGCGCCTGGAGCGTGCTGGAAGGCCACCCGTACCACCGCGAATAGCGGTGCCCGCTGCTGTGCTCAGCGCCGCGCCTGCGCGGCCTTGTGCAGCAGTTCGGCCAGCATCGCACGTTCCACGCTGCTCAGGCCGCTGAGCGAAGCGGCCTCGCCATCCTGCAAGGCCTTGGCGGCGCGGCTGACCAGCGCGGCGCCGGCAGCGGTCAGTGTCAGGTGCTGCAGGCGTGCATCGGCAGTGCCGCGCTCACGTTGCAGCAGGCCGCGTTCGTCCAGGCGGTCTAGCATAACGGCCACATTCGGTGGTGTCACGGCCAGGGCCTTGGCCAGCTGGCGGGCGGTGACACCGGGGTTGGCGTCGACGAGTGCCAGCAGCGTGAACTCCACGCGACGCAACTGATCCGCCTGGCCCACCTGCGCTTCGAAGATCTGCGTGGTAGCCAGCGCGGCTTGCGCCAGCTGGTAGCCCACGATGTGGCGCAGCCGCCCTTCGCTGAGGCGGGCCAGCGGTGTGCGCTCGGCGGCGGGCGGTGGCGGAAGGCGTCGTGCGGGCATGTCGTATTCGGTAACGGGTTTGGTTGGTTGGGTGGTGTCTCACCAAGGGTAAGGCCGGATTCAGCGTCCAAACTAGATAAATACGATAACGATATGCAGGCCGCGATTGGCGAACAGCCTGCAGCCCCGACACCGCACCTTGGAGGAAACCACCGTGCAAGCTACCCCGAAGACGCACCTGCTGCCTGGCAGTATCGCCGCCGCCATGCTGGCGCTGGCGGCCACCGCCTGCGCCCATGACGGCGACCGCGGTCAACACCGCTTGCCGCAATTGAGTGCCGCCCGCCCCGGCGCCCTGGTAGGCGATTGCGAGTCCCTGGCGACGCGCCTGGCGGGCCTGGCCCAGACCACCATCACTGCGGCGGCCACTGTGCCAGCCGGCGGCCTGATGCTGGCCGGCCAGCCCGTGCCAGCGCACTGCCGCGTGGCGGGCAAGGTCGCCGAACGTGTGAGCCCGGTGGACGGCAAGACCTACGCCATCCAATTCGAACTGCGCCTGCCGCTGGCCTGGAACGGCCGCTTCTTCCACCAGGGCAATGGCGGCATAGACGGCGCCGTGGTGCCCGCCACCGGCAGCGGCTTTGGCGGTGGCCCGCTCACGGGCGCGCTGATGCAGGGTTTTGCGGTGCTCAGCTCCGACGCCGGCCACAACAACGCGCAGGGTGGCCCGGCCTTCGGCCTGGACCCGCAAGCGCGGCTGGACTACGGCTACCAGGCCGTGGGCAAGCTCACGCCGGTGGCCAAGCAGGCACTCGCGCTGAGCTATGGCAAGGGGCCGGACCGGTCCTACTTCGGGGGCTGCAGCAACGGTGGCCGCCACACGCTGGTGACGGCGGCGCGCTACACCGAGGAATACGACGGCTACCTGGCTGGTGCGCCCGGCTACAACCTGCCGTTGGCGGCGCTGGCCAACATCTTCGGTGCGCAGCGCTACGCCACTGTGGCCACCGGCAACCCGGCCACGCCACCGGGCCTGGAGACCGCCTTCACGGCTGCTGAACGCAAGGTGCTGGCCAACGCCGTGCTGGCCCGCTGCGACGCGCTGGACGGCGCCACCGACGGCCTGATCCAGGACACCCGCACCTGCCAGCGTGTCTTCAACTTCCAGCGTGACGTGCCCACCTGCGCCGGTGCGCGTGACGGCAGTTGCCTGTCGCAGGCACAGAAGGACGCCATCGAGCCTATCTTCAAGGGCGCTACCACGCGAAACGGCGCACCTTTCTACGCGCCGTTCCCGTATGACAGCGGCATTGGCGGTGGGGGCATCCCCTTCTGGGAGTTCACCGCACCGCTGGTGCTGGATTCGGGTGCGGTGGGCGCCATCTTCAAGGTGCCGCCTGCACCGCAGGCGCTGTCCAACGGCCCGGCCTTCAGCCTGGGTCTGGACATCGATGCGGCGCTGGCCGAACTGCGGGCCGTCAACGGCACGTACACCGAATCGGCCCTGTCCTTCATGACCCCGCCCAACGCGCAGGACATGAACGCCGTGCGCCGCCGTGGCGCCAAGATGATCGTCTACCACGGGGTCAGCGACCCCATCTTTTCGGTGGCCGACACCGAGCGCTGGTACCGCGGTGTGGACCGCAGCAGCGGTGGCCGCGCCGAAGACTTCGCGCGCTTCTACCGCGTGCCGGCCATGGGCCACTGCAGCGGCGGCCCGGCCACCGACCAGGCCGACTTCCTGACGCCACTGGTCGCCTGGGTGGAGCGGGGCGTGGCGCCGGGCAGCATCGAAGCCAAGGCGCGTGGCGCCGGCAACGTGGGTGGTGTGAATGCCGAAGTGCCGGCCAGCTGGTCGCCGGCACGCGCCCGACCGCTGTGCCCCTTCCCTTCCGTGGCGCGCTACAAGGGCACGGGCGATGTCGAACTGGCCGCCAACTGGGCCTGTGCAGGCCGCGGTGGTGACCGTGGTGGTGACCGCGGTGGGGACCGCGACGGCGACGACGATTGAGCGCCTGGCGCGCGCCCTGACAATGGCGCGATGACCCGCCGCCCTGCCAACCTGACGGCCGCTCTTGAAGCGGCCGTTTCTCTTTATCTCGCGTCCCAGAGCCCACGCCGGCGCCAACTGCTGCTGCAGATCGGCGCGGCACATGAACTGCTGCTGGCCGGTGCGGACGAAGACGCCGAGGCGTTGGAAGACATACTGCCCGGCGAACTGCCCGCCGCCTACGTGCAACGGGTCACCGGCCTCAAGCTGAAAGCCGCCGTGGCGCGCCTGAAGCGCCGCAACCTGCCGCCCGCGCCGGTGTTGTGTGCCGACACCACGGTGGCGCTGGGCCGTCGCATCCTGGGCAAGCCAGCCGATGCGGCTGACGCTGAAGCCACGCTGGCCCTGCTGTCCGGCCGCACGCACCGGGTGCTGACCGCGGTGGCCGTGCACGACGGCCGCCGCACGCGGGCTGCGATGAACGTGTCGCATGTGCGCTTCCATGTGCTGCCGCCGGACGTGATCCGCGCCTACGTCGCCAGCGGCGACGCCTTTGGCAAGGCCGGCAGCTACGCCATCCAGAGTGCCCTGGCGGGCTGGATCGCCCACATCGACGGCAGCCACAGCAGCATCATGGGCCTGCCCTTGTTCGAGACCGCGCAACTGCTGCGCGCGGCGGGTGTGAAGCTGGCGCTCTAGACTCCGGCCCATGCCCACACAAGACATCCTCATCAACTGGGCCCCGCAGGAGACGCGGGTGGCCATGGTCGAAAACGGCGCGGTGCAGGAACTGCACATCGAACGCACGCTGGAACGCGGCCTGGTGGGCAACGTCTACCTGGGCAAGGTGGTGCGTGTGCTGCCGGGCATGCAAAGCGCCTTCATCGACATCGGCCTGGAGCGTGCCGCCTTCCTGCATGTGGCCGACCTGCACCCGCCCGGCACCGCGCAGCGCAACGACGCGCCGCTGCAGCCCATCGAACGCCAGGTGTTTGAAGGCCAGACGCTGACGGTGCAGGTGATCAAGGACGCCATCGGCACCAAGGGCGCGCGGCTGTCGACCCAGGTCAGCATCGCGGGCCGCATGCTGGTCTTCCTGCCGCAGGACAACCACATCGGCATCAGCCAGAAGATCGGCAGCCCGGAGCTGCGTGAACAGTTGCGCGCACGGGTCACCACGCTGGCCGCTGAGGCGGGTGGCGGCTTCATCCTGCGCACCAATGCCGAAGAGGCGACGGACGCTGAACTGGGTGACGACATCGCCTACCTGCGCCGCACCTGGGCCACCATCCGCGAACGCGCGCAAAGCCGCCCCGCGGGCAGCCTGCTGCACCAGGACCTGACCCTGGCCGAACGGGTGCTGCGCGACCTGACGGTGGACGCCACCGCCACCATCCGCATCGACAGCCGCATGCAGTTCGACGCGCTGCGTGCCTTTGGCGAGGCCTACACGCCGGGTGCGCTGGCCAAGCTGGACCTCTACAAGGGCGAGCGGCCCATCTTCGACCTCTTCGGCATTGAAGAAGAGATCCAGCGTGCGCTGGCGCGGCGTGTGGATCTCAAGAGCGGCGGCTACCTGATCATCGACCAGACCGAGGCGCTGACCACCATCGACGTCAACACCGGCGGCTTCGTCGGAGCCCGCAACTTCGAAGACACCATCTTCAAGACCAACCTGGAAGCCGCCGGTGCCGTGGCGCGCCAGCTGCGGCTGCGCAACCTGGGCGGCATCATCATCGCGGACTTCATCGACATGACCCGCGAAGACCACCAGCAGGCCGTGCTGGCGGAACTGAAGAAGCAGCTGGCGCGCGACCGCACACGCACGACCGTCAGCGGATTCACGCAGTTAGGCCTGGTGGAGATGACGCGCAAGCGCACCCGCGAAAGCCTGGCCCACATGCTGTGCGAACCCTGCCCCACCTGCCAGGGCCGCGGTCAGGTGAAGACGGCACGCAGCGTCTGCTACGACATCCTGCGCGAGATCCTGCGCGAGGCGCGGCAGTTCGCACCCAAGGAGTTCCGCGTGGTGGCCAGTGCGGCGGTGGTGGAGATGCTGCTGGATGAAGAGAGCTCGCACTTGGCGGGCTTGAGCGAATTCATTGGGCGGCCGATTTCGCTGAGTGCGGAGCCGACGATGAATCCGGAGCAGTACGACATCGTGTTGCTCTGACGCGGGGCCATGAATAGGTTGCTTCAGCGCGCCTTGCCCGTGGCGGAACGGACATTCAACGACAAACAGCGCTGGGTGCAGCCCGAAGCGCTGAATGTGGCGCCGGAGCTTGTGGGCGCGCCACTGGCCAAGCCCTCCCGCCGCGCGCTGGCGCTGGGGTTGGACCTGCTGGTGGTGGCGCTGCTGTCCGGTGTCGGCGGCCTGTGGCTGGTGGTGGGACTTGCCTTGGTGCTGCTGCAGTTGGGCATCAAGCGTGGTGCCAATGGCGTGGAGTCGGCCGATGCGCCCGAGACCCCGGCGCGCACCCGCCGCCTGGTCCGGCTGGGCTGGGCAGCCGCGGCCTTGCTGCTGTTTCTGGCCGCCAGTGAAGCGCAGGACCGCTGGGACCACTGGCGCCACCCGGAGGTGGTCGCACGCGCAGCTGCCAAGGAAGCCGACGCGGACAAGGCCGAGGCGCTGACCGAAGTCACGCGGGCGCTGAAGGAAGCGCAACGGGAGGTCCCGGCCCTGGCGCAGGTGACACAGCAAGTGGAGGCGATGGCGAACGCGGCGTCGGCCTCAGCATTCGCCGCATCGGCAGTGCCCGACGTGGCCAGCGAGCCTGCCAGCGCCGCCGCGCCCCCCAACCTCGACAAGCTGCGCATCACCCAGCTGGAAGCCGAGCTGAAAGAGGCGCGCCGTCACAAGCCGCTGACCTGGCATCAACAGTGGTCGCGTCTCTGGGACGACCTGGCCTCGGGCCTGGGCTGGGGCATCGTCTACTTCTCGCTGCTGCCGGCCTGGTGGGGCGGGCAGACCGTGGGCAAGAAGCTGTTCGGTCTGCGGGTGGTGGAGCTCACCGGCAAGCCGATGACGGTGATGCGCTGTTTGAAGCGCTACGGCGGTTATGCCGCAGGCATGGCGACGGGTGGGCTGGGCTTTGCGCAGGTGCTGTGGGACGTCAACCGCCAGGCCTTGCAGGACAAGGCCGCACACACGGTGGTGGTCGACCTGCGTGCGGCGCGTGTGCCCAAACCCGCTGAACCTGCAAAACCCGCGGAGCCCGTGGAACCTGCGGACCCCGCCCCCGCCGAGCCGTGACCCCGCGTTTGCCGCAGCTTGCCGGCCCGCGGCGCGCTTCCTAGACTGCGGCCATGCAAGCGGCGCAGAACGAGCTCATCACCCGCATCGGCCCCGGCACCCCCTGTGGCGATCTGCTGCGGCGCTATTGGCAGCCGGTGGCGTTGCTGGACGAATTCAACCCGGCGCTGGACCCGCGCATGGAAGGCCGGCCGGTGAAGGCGGTGCGGCTGCTGGGCCAGGACCTGGTGCTGTTTCAGGACGGCGCAGGAACCTTCGGCCTGCTGGACCGCCATTGCCCGCACCGCGGTGCGGACCTGGCCTTTGCGCGGCACGAACCTGAAGGCATCCGCTGCCCCTTCCACGGTTGGAAATTTGCTGCCGACGGACGCTGCCTGGAGACACCGGCCGAGCCCGCCGTGCGTGGCGTGCCCAGCACGCTGTGCCAGCGTGTGCGCCAGCGCAGCTACCCGACGCGGGTGCAGTCCGGTGTCGTCTTCGCCTACCTGGGGTCTGAGGACAGCACACCACCCGAACTGCCGGCCTTTGACGCCTTCGTGGCGCCCGCCAGCCACAGCTTCGCCTTCAAGGGCCTGTGGCGCTGCAACTGGCTGCAGGCCTTTGAGGTGGGCATAGACCCGGCGCACCCGAGCTTCCTGCACCGCTACTTGCAAGATGAGTCGCTTGAGCAAACCTACGGCCGCCAGTTCCGCGCCGCCAGCGTGGGTGAGGTCGACGGCCAACGCTGGCCCATGACCCGCGTGATGCGCGAAGTGTGCAGTCCCGAAATCCACCACGAAGAAGTCGCGCCGGGTCTCGTCAAGCTGACCACGCTGCGCCTGATCAACGACCAGCTGACGCATGTGCGCGTGACGCACGCCGCCTTTCCGCACACCTTCGTCATCCCGCTGAGCGAGACGGTCACCATCACGCAGATGCACGTGCCGGTGGACGACGAGAACACCTACTGGTGGAGCTTCTTCACCAGCTTCGCCGGCCCGCTGGACAAGGAGACCATGCGCAGCCAGCGCCTGACGCACATGACGCTGCCGGACTACGTCCCCATCCACGGCCAACACGACGACTGGAACTTCAACCCCGCAGAACAGCAGTCGCGCACCTACCTGGGCATGGGTGAAGAAGACATCAATCTGCACGACCAGTGGGCCGTGGAAAGCATGGGCGCCATCCAGGACCGCACGCGGGAACATCTGGGCACCAGCGACAAGGTCATCATGGCCAACCGGCGCTTGCTGCTGAAGGCCATACAGACCGTGCAGGACGGTGGCGTGCCGCCCATGGTGCTGACGGCTGAACAGGCGGCCGCGCTGCGCGGGCCGGACACCATGGACTGCATCGCGCCTGCGGACCGCTGGCAGGCGTTCTGGCAAGACGCGGCGGCTGCCAAGCGCGCCGGTGCCGCCTGGTTGCAGGAAGCCGTGTCCTCATGACGCTGGCGCTGCGCGCCGGCCTGCACCAGCCCGCACGCGAAGCCGCGTGTCGGGCGCTGCTGGCCCGTGTGCAGAGCGAAGGCCTGCGCCAGGTGCGTGTGGCCTGGGGTGACCTGCATGGCGGCTTCCGCGGCAAGACGCTGATCTGCGGCCCGGACCAAAGTGCGCTGGCCGATGCGTTGCACAGCGGCGTGGGCATGGTCAGCACGGTGCTGCTGAAGGACACGTCGGACCGCACCGCCTTCCCGGTGTTTGAGCCTGGCGCGCTGGACGGCCTGCCGGGTTTCGGCGCAGCCAACAACTTGCTGCTGCTGCCCGACCCCACCAGCTTCCACGTGCTGCCCTGGGCGCCGCACACGGGTTGGTTGCGTGCGGAGACCTTCTGGGAAGACGGCAGCCCCGTGCTGCTGGACCCACGGCGTGTGCTGCAGCGTGCACTGGCGGCCCTGCACGACGCGGGCTTCGGTCTGCGCTGCGGGCTGGAGGTCGAGTTCCACATCTACCGCCTCGCCGACAACGCGCCGTCGGCCGACGATGCTTCGTGGCCCGCCACGGCGCCAGCCATCACCGCGCTGCACCCGGGCCACGGCCTGCTGTCGGAAGACTGGACGGACCGCGCTGATGAGGCACTGGCCATCGTGCGCGACACCGCGCTGGGCCTGGGCTTGCCGCTGCGTTCGCTGGAAATTGAACTGGGCCCCAGCCAGGTCGAAGCCGTCTTTGCACCGACCGATGCCTTGACCGCCGCCGACCAGATGCTGCTGCTGCGCAACGGCGTGCGCCAGGCGCTGCGCCGCACGGGCTACCACGCCACCTTCATGTGCAAGCCGCCGCTGGCCGGCGCCATGGCCAGCGGCTGGCACCTGCACCAGTCGCTCACCGCGGCAGACGGCAGCAATGCCATGCGCTTGACCACGCCCGTGCCGGCCGGCACGCCGGCCGATGCGGCCGAGCAGTTGCTGTCGCCGGTGGGCCGCCAATGGCTGGCTGGGCTGCTGAAGCATGCCCATGGCATGGCCGCCTTGTGTGCGCCTACGGCTGTGGCCTACAGCCGGTATCAGGGCAACTTGATGGCACCGCGCGCGGCGCTGTGGGGCCGCGACAACCGGGGCGCCATGCTGCGTGTGGTGGGCAGCCCCGGCGACGAGTCCACGCGCATCGAAAACCGCCTGGGTGAACCGCTGGCCAATCCCTACCTGTGCATGGCCGCGCAGGTGCTGGCCGGCCTGGACGGCATGCGAGGGCATCTGGAGCCGGGCCCATCGGCCAGCGCCAATCCGTACACCTCCGGCACCGGCGCCGCGCTGCCGGTCACGCTGGCCACCGCGCTCAATGCCCTGTCCACGGACCCCGTGCTGTGTGCCGGCCTGGGTGCACCCATGGTGCGCGCCTTCACCACCATCAAGCACCAGGAATTGACGCGCCGTGCGGCCGCCACCGACGTGCAGGAATGGGACCGCCGTGAACTGTTCGCCCGCTATTGATCTGCCACTGAATCCGTACCTGAGGAGTTGCGCGTGACCTTGCTGGAAAAACTCGCCAAGCTGTGCGCCGTGTTGGCCGGTGTGCTGCTGACGGTGATCACGCTGATGACCTGCGTCAGCCTGATCGGCCGCAACACCACGGGCTGGACCATCGTGGGCGACTTTGAACTGTCGGGCTCGGCGGCCGGTGCGGCCATCGCGCTGTTCCTGCCCTGGTGCCAGGTCCGGCGCGGCAACATCATGGTGGACTTCTTCACAGCCAAGGCGTCCGAGGCCACGCAGGACAAGCTGGACAGGTTCGGTGCGCTGCTGCTGGCGCTGGCCATGGCGCTGATGACCTGGCGCACGGCGGTGGGCGGCCTCAACGCCTGGAACAGCAAGGCCGGTTCGATGATGCTGGGCTTCCCGGAATGGGTGGTCTACGTGGGCATGGTGCCGCCGCTGGCCTTGACGGCTGTCATCGCCTTCACACAGGCCGCGCGCGGCTTCCGCACCGAGGCCGCAGCATGAGCCCCATCACCCTGACCCTGCTCATCTTCGGCGTCATGCTGCTGCTGATGGCGCTGCGCACGCCCATCGCCATCAGCATGTTCGTGGCTGGTGCCGTGGGCTATGTGCTGCAGGCTGGCTGGATGCCGCTGGCCAGTTTTCTCAATACCCAGGCTTTCGCCCGCTTTGCGAGTTATGACCTGAGTGTCATTCCGCTTTTCATCCTGATGGGCAACTTTGCCACGCAAGGCGGCATCTCGCGTGCGCTGTTCCAGTTTGCGGCCGCCGTGATGAGCCGCTTCAAGGGCGGCCTGGCCATGGCGGCGGTGATGGCTTGCGCGGCTTTCGGCGCCATTTGCGGCAGCAGCGTGGCCACGGCGGCCACCATCACGCAGGTGGCGCTGCCGGAGATGAAGCGCCACGGCTACAGCGGGCGCCTGTCCACCGGCACGCTGGCCGCGGGTGGCACGCTGGGCATCCTGATCCCGCCGTCGGTGCCGCTGGTGATCTACGCCATCCTGACCGAACAGAACATCGCCAAACTCTTTGCCGCGGCCATGGTGCCCGGCATCATCGCCATGCTGGGCTACATGGTGGCCATCGCCATCTATGTGCGGCTGGTGCCGGGCCAGGCGCCTGAACAGGAAGACGCGCCCAAGCTGACGGCGCAGGCGCTGATGGGCATTGGCCCCATCGCGGCCATCTTCGTCATCGTGTTCGGCGGCATCTACGGCGGCTTGTTCACACCCACCGAAGGTGCGGCCGTCGGCGCAGCAGCCACGTTCATCGCCGCGCTGCTCAAGCGCGAGATCGACTGGCCCAAGTTCAAGACCTGCTTCTACGCCACGGCCGAGTCGTCAGCCATGATCTTCATGATCTTCCTGGGCGCGGACCTGATGAATTCCGCGCTGGCCCTGACGCAGGTGCCCGCCCAACTGTCTGGCGTGGTGCAGGGCTGGGGCCTGCCGCCGGTGATGGTGGTGGTGGCCATCATGCTGTTCTACGTGGTGCTGGGCAGCGTGATGGACGAGCTCAGCATGATCCTGCTGACCATCCCCATCTTCTTCCCCGTGATCATGGGCATGGACTTCGGCATGCCCAAGGAAAGCGTGGCCATCTGGTTCGGCATCATGGTGCTGATGACGGTCGGCTTCGGCATGCTGGCGCCGCCGGTGGGGCTGAACGTCTATGTCGTCAACAGCATGGCCAAGGACGTGCCCATCGCGGAGAGCTACCGCGGTGTCATGCCCTTCCTGATCAGCGACACGCTGCGCACCGCGGTGCTGGTGATGTTCCCGTCCATCAGCCTGTGGCTGGTGAAGTACATCGGCTAAAAGCCTTGCCGCGGCGGCTTGACGACCCGTAAGGGACGACACCAACCGCAACCGGCCGGCGGCGCCCGCCGGTGGCGGCTGCCACTGTGTGGCCCCAGGGAAAACCGGGCTCCGAGGCGCCGCGCGCATGGCAAGGCGTGTCGGATGGCGCCTACACGCGCACGCGCCCTCGGTCGACACCGGCCGCCGCGGCGCATCACAAACATCGCCTCACCGCGACACCCGTCGCTATCCAACGAGGAACAGCCGATGTCGTTTCCATCCACCCGTCCGTCCCACGCCCTGCCGGTGCCCCCGGCGAGCCAGGGTTTCCGTCCGCCCCGCAGCCGTGTGCCTGGCGTGCTGTTCGTTGCCTTGATGTGTGCCGGCCTCGGCGGCCTGGCCTGGTCGAGCATGCACAGCGGCCCGTCGAATGCCGGCGCTGCAAGGCCGGCGCAGGCCGGCCCCGGGGCCGCCCCGGAACGTGTGGCCGAAGCATCCGCTGCCGTGATGACGCCAGCACCC
>JANOAM010000060.1:0-9304 GCA_031411215.1 Betaproteobacteria bacterium | reverse complement strand
AAGCAGGCCGGCGACCTGCGCGCGGTGGAGATCCTGGACGTGATCCTGCGCGACGAAGTCGGCCATGTGGCCATCGGCAACCACTGGTACCGCTGGCTGTGCGCGCGTGAGGGCCTGGATCCGCTGGCGCACTATGCGTTGCTGGTAAAACGCCACCACGCGCCGCCGCTGCGTGGGCCTTTCAACACCGTGGCCCGCAGAGCCGCGGGCTTCACCGACGATGAGATCGCCGCACTACACTCTGCGCCTTCATTTTCCTGAGCCCTCTTCACACCATGACGCTGTTCTCCACGCGCAAGTTTCTGCAAGTGGCCGGCCTGAGCGCCGCCACCCTGTTCCTGGCCGCGTGCGGCAAGCAGGAAGCCCCGCCC
Organism: Betaproteobacteria bacterium; assembly: GCA_031411215.1. Lineage (GTDB taxonomy): Bacteria > Pseudomonadota > Gammaproteobacteria > Burkholderiales > Burkholderiaceae_C > Rubrivivax. The sequence continues at coordinate 8,933 of JANOAM010000060.1, read as the reverse complement.
GCACCGGCCCCGGTGGCGTCGGCCCCCGCGCCTGCACCGGTCAAGGTCTACGTGGTCGGCACCGACGCCGCCTACGCGCCCTTCGAGAGCCAGAACGAAAAGGGCGAGATCGTCGGCTTTGACATCGAGGTGGTGCAGGCCATCGCCAAGAAGGCCGGCATTGAGGTGAAGTTCGTCAACACCCCCTGGGAAGGCATCTTCAACGCACTGGGCCAGGGTGACCGCGACATGGTGGTGTCGGCCGTGACCATCACTGCCGAACGCAAGCAGACCATGGACTTCAGCGAACCTTACTTCGACGCGCAACAGCTGATCGCGGTGAAGGAAACCAGCAAGGTCGCCAAGTTCGCGGACCTGAAGAAGCTCAAGGTGGGCGTGCAGACCGGCACCACGGGCGACGAAGCCGTGACCAAGCTGCTGGGCAAGACCAGCACCGCCATCAAGCGCTTTGAAAGCACCCCGCTGGCGCTGAAGGAACTGGAAGCCGGCGGTGTGGATGCCGTGGTCGCCGACAACGGCGTCATCATCAACTACGTGGCCAACAACCCGGGCGGCAAGTTCAAGAGCATCGCCGACAAGGAGTTCGTGCCCGAGCAGTACGGCATCGCGCTGAAGAAGGGCAACGGCGAGCTGCAAGCCAAGATCAACAAGGGCCTGGCCGACATGAAGGCAGACGGCACCTACGACCAGATCTTTACCAAGTACTTCGGCGCCGCGCCTGCCAAGGCCGCCGCCCCTGCCCCGGCTTTTGCCGCCAGCAAGTAAGACTGACTGGTAGAAGCGAGAAGCGCCTTGGATCTTCGCTGGGAGATCCTGGCCGGTTACGGGCCGCTGTTTGTCAGCGGCCTGCTGATGACGGTGCAGCTCACGCTGGTGGGCATAGGCGCGGGCCTGGTGCTGGGCGTGGTCTTCGGGCTCGTCAGCACCTCGTCCGACGCACCCAAGCCGCGCAGCGCCTTGCTGCGCGCACTGCTGGTGGTGGCGCGTGCGGTGACGGTGGGCTACGTCACCTTCTTCCGCGGCACACCGCTGTTCGTGCAGATCCTGCTGGTGCACTTTGCGCTGATGCCGACCCTGGTGCACCCGGACCACGGTCTGCTGCTGGCCGGCGAGGCGGCGCGCACGTTCCGGCAGGAACACGGCGCCTTCTTCAGCGGCTGCCTGGCGCTGAGCCTCAACGCTGGCGCCTACATCAGCGAGATCTTCCGCGCTGGCATCCAGAGCATCCACCGCGGCCAGACCCAGGCCGCCTACAGCGTGGGCCTGAGCCACGCCCAGGCGATGCGTTTCGTGGTGCTGCCTCAGGCCTTCCGGCGCATGGTGCCGGCGCTGGTCAACGAGGGCATCACGCTGATCAAGGATTCGTCACTGGTGTCGGCCATCGGCTTGGCCGAACTGGCCCTGGCCGCGCGCACGGTGGCAGGTGCCTACTCCCGCTACTGGGAACCCTACCTGGCCATTTCCGCGATCTACCTGATGCTGACGCTGCTGCTGTCGGTGCTGGCCAAGCGGCTGGAAGCGCCGGCGCACCTGCGCGGCCGCTGACGGGCTTGCGTGGCTGTCGTGCGACTGTTGCGCGGATGCCGCGCAACCCGGCCGATTTGAGCTGGCTGCGGGGTCTTGAGTCGGGTTTACACCAACTTGGCCTATAGACTTCATGCACACCGTCGCGGGCTGCGCCACGAACGCGCCAGCGGCCACTCTCTCAACTACCCGCTTAGGAACTACATGAACCGCACTATCGTCGTTGCTGCCCTCGCCACGCTGGTTTCCGGCGCCGCCATGGCCCAAAGCAGCGTCACCATCTACGGCCGTCTGAACCTGACCCTGGAAAGCCAGGACGCCAATGGCGTCAAGACCAAGGTCATGAACAACAACTCGTCGCGTATCGGCTTCAAGGGCACGGAAGACCTGGGCGGCGGCCTGAAGGCCGGCTTCGTGCTGGAAAGCGGCATGAGCCCCGACACCGGCACGGCCGGCAACCCGTTCTGGGGTCGCCAGAGCGAAGTCAACCTGAGCGGCGGTTTCGGCACCGTGCGCCTGGGCAACTTCACCAGCGAAGCCTACTTCGCCACGTCCGACTACATCGGCATGCACAACCACGAAACTGGCACCTCCAGCGACGCGCTGTACGCCTACATCGGCCGAAACATCAACAAGGTCTCCTACCGCACGCCCGAGTTCGTCAAGGGCTTGACCTTGGAAGGTGCCGTGAGCGCAGGCGAAGGCGTGGCCGGCCGCACCCGCAGCTACGACTTCGCTGCCAACTACGGCGTGGGCCCGCTGCACGTGGGCTTCGGCTACGAAAAGAACGGCAACGCCAAGCAGATGGCCATCAGCGGCCTGTACGAGTTCGGCTCGCTGATCGTCGGTGGCCTGATTCAGCGCGACACCAATGCCTACGGCAGCGGCAACCGCACCAATTTCCGCGGCTCGGTGGCCTACATCGTGGGCGCCAGCGAATTCCACGTCAACGTGGGCAAGGCCGGCAACTACAGCAACACGGCCGACAGCGGCGCACTGCAGACCACCCTGGGCTACAACTACAACCTTAGCAAGCGCACCAAGGTGTACGGCTACTGGACCAAGGTCGACGCCGAGCGCAACACCGGCTACGCCAGCGACTACAGCTCGCTGGCCCTGGGCGTGCGCCACAACTTCTGATCGCGCGCGGCCCGCAAGGGCTGTTGCGTCGTCAGACCAGAAGGCCGGTCACATGACCGGCCTTTTTCATGCCCGCCTGTCGCACGAGCTAACCACGCGGGTGATGTTGCGCGTGCAGCAAGCGCAGCCGCTCGCGCGCCACGTGGGTGTAGATGGTGGTGGTGGCGATGTCCGCATGGCCCAGCAGCATCTGCACCGCACGCAAGTCCGCGCCGTGGTTCAGCAGGTGGGTGGCGAAGGCATGGCGCAAGGTGTGCGGCGACAAGGGCACGGTGATGCCGGCCTGCCGCGCCTGGCGCTTGACGATCTGCCAGAACATCTGGCGCGTCATGCCGGCGCCACGCCGCGTGACGAAGAGCGCGTCCGCCTGCTGGTCGGCCAGGATCTCGGCGCGCGCGCCGTCCAGGTAGCGCTGCAGCCAGTCATGCGCTTCGGCGCCAAAAGGCACCAGGCGTTCGCGTGCGCCCTTGCCCAGCACACGCAGCACACCGTCGTCCAGGCTCAGGTGGATGGCCTTGACCTGCACCAGTTCACTGACACGCAGGCCGCTGGCGTACATCAGCTCCAGCATCGTGCGGTCTCGCAGGCCCAGCGGGGTGCTTGTGTCGGGCGCGTCCAGCAGCAATTCCACCTGCGCTTCGGACAGCGTCTTGGGCACCCGCAACGGCTGCTTGGCGGAGACCAGCCGCAGCGTGGGGTCGGCCTGCACGATGTGCTCGCGCAGCGCCCACCGGAAGTAACGCTTGAAGACCGTCAGGCGCCGGTTGGCCGTGGTCGCACGCGTGCCGGCGTGGCGCGCGGCCGCATAGCTCAGCATGTCGACTTCGGTGGTATCGGGCAGGGCCTTGCCGTGTTCGGCGGCCAGCCACTGTGTGTAGAGCGTCAGGTCACGCCGGTAGGCCGCCAGGGTCAGCGGCGCCAGGCCGTCTTCTATCCACAGCGCGTCAACGAAGCGGTCGATTGCAGCCTGGGCTTCGGGCGGCAAGGGCTCGGCCCCGGGCGGCCTGCCCATCACCGGGTCACTCCAGCGTCAGTTTCTGCTTGACGACCACGCTTTTGTAGATCTCCAGCTCCGCCTTCATCTGCGCGGCGAACTGTTCCGGCGTGTTGGCGACGATCAGCGAGCCGGTGTCCTCGATGCGCTTCTTCACGCCCGGGTCTTCCACGGCCTTGCGCACCGCTGCGCCAATCTTGTCGACCACGTCCTTGGGCAGGCCCTTGGGGCCGACGATGCCGTAATAGGCCATGCGGTTGACCGCTTCCAGACCTACCTCCTTGAAGGTGGGCACGTTGGGCAGTTGCGCCAGGCGCTGCGGCGCCGCCACCACGATGGGGATCAGCCGGCCGTCCCTGATGAAGGGCAACGCCGAGGGCATGTTGTCGAAGATGACCTGCACCTGCCCGGCCACGGTGTCGTTGAGCGCAGGGCCCGCGCCGCGGTAGGGGATGTGTGTCATGAAGACACCCGCCAGGCCCTTGAAGAGTTCCGTCTGCAGGTGGCCGATGCCGCCGGTGCCGGAACTGCTGTAGCTGAACTTGCCGGGGTTCTTCTTCAGTTCGGCGATGAAGCCCTTGTAGTCACGCGCCGGGAAACTGGGGTGCACCGCGATCACGTTGGGCGTGGCTGCGATGTTGATGATGGGCGTGAAGTCGGTGGCCGGGTTGTAGCCAATCTTCGGGTTGATGGCCGGGTTGGCAGCGGTGGTGGACACCGTGGCCATGCCCAGCGCGTAGCCGTCCGGCGCTTGTTTGGTGAGGTCCAGCGCACCGACCGAGCCGCCACCACCGGCCTTGTTCTCGACGATGACCTGCTGGCCCAGCGTACCCGACAACTTCTCGCTGACGATGCGGGCCACGATGTCCGTGGTACCACCGGGTGCAAACGGCACGATCAGGCGCACGGGCTTGGCCGGGTAGGTTTGGGCCAGAGCCGCCGTGGGCAGGGCGACGATGGCGGCCAGGGCCAGCAGGGCCAGTCGGGTGCGTTGCATGCGGGAGTCTCCTTGTGGATATGGACTGGTGAAGTCAGTACGGGCGGCCCAGCAGGCCAGCCTTCAGGCGTTCGTCGTAGGGCTTGTCGCCCACGAAGGCGCGCAGCAGCGCGGCATAAAAGTCGTCGCCGGGAATCGCGTCGCCGCGCAGTGTGCCATTGAGGCTGAAGAGCATGCCCCGGCTGGGGTCGAGGTCCAGATCGACCACGTCGCCCTTGCGCACCTTGCCGGCCTCCATGATCAAGGCGGCAAAACGTTCCACACGATCATGCAGGGCAGCACGTTCGGCATCGGGCGTGTTGCGCTCCATACCCTTGCGCAAGGCCTTGACGAATTCGGCCGGCGGCACGTCCTGCAACATACGCAGCTGCAGCCGCTTGGCGCCGGGCTGGGCCAGCAGCAGGTCCACCGCCTGTGCCTTCTGCGGCACGTACAGGCCCGCCGCATAGCCCTTGAACCAGGCCACGGCACGCACGCCGGTGCCGTTGAGCACCAGGTCACTGCCCGCCACGTGCAGTTGTGCGGCGAAGCGCTGGCCTTCCACCACCACGCCCGCCGGTGCCGCCCAGGTGCTGGTGGCCACGCACAGAAGCATCCAGCAGAGAAGTTGGCGAATCAAGGTCATGCGCAGTGTCTGGCCATTCGTGAAAGGACCGCTGTTCAACGCCCATGGTGACGCGCCCGACGACAAGCCACCCTGTGGGGACCACGGCCGGGTTCGCCCGGAGTCGCAACCACACAGCGCCGATACTCGCATGATGTCCGACGCGCTGCTGCTCCTGCCCGACTTCGTGCTCATCGCCTGCGGCTTCCTGATCTGCCGCTACACGGCGCTGGGGCGGCCAATCTGGGACGCGGCGGAGCGCCTGGTCTACGTGCTGCTGTTCCCGGCGCTGCTGTTCACCGCGATCGTGCGCAACCCTATCGCGTTGGGCGCGGCGCTGCCGTTGGCTGGCAGCGCGGTGGCCCTGGTGGCCGTCGGTGTGGTGCTGGCCTTTGCGCTGCGCGCAGTGCCAGGTGTGGACCCGCGACTGCATGCGTCCGGCGCGCAGACGGCGTTCCGCTTCAACTCCTACGTCGCCTTGGCCTTGGCTGAACGCCTGGGCGGCACGCCGGGCTTGGCCTGGATGGCGCTGGTGGTGTCGGTGTCCGTGCCGCTGTGCAACGTGGCCGCCGTGTGGCCGCTGGCGCGCCAGGGCGGGCATGGCTATGCGCGTGAGCTGCTGCGCAACCCGCTGATCCTGGCCACCGCGTCGGGCCTGCTTTTCAACATGCTGGGCCTCAAGCTGCCGGACATCGCCACCACCACGCTGTCGCGTTTGGGCGCAGCTGCCCTGCCCCTGGGCCTGATGGCGGTGGGTGCGGGCCTGCAACTGGGCGCCCTGCGCGAAGGCCCCAAGCTGGCCGCGGCATTGCTGACCATCCGCCACGCCGTGCTGCCTGCGGTGGCGCTGCTGCTGGTGACGGTGCTGAAGCTGCCACCGGGGCAGCAGGCCATCGTGGTGGCCTTTGCGGCCATGCCCACTGCTTCCAGCGCCTATGTGCTGGCGGTGCGCATGGGCGGGCATGGTGGTTTCACCGCGGGGCTGGTGACACTGTCCACGCTGCTGGCCATGGTGGCGCTGCCGCTGTGGCTGGCGGCCTGGCGCGCGCTGGCCCAGTAGGAGACTCAGTAAACGTCCGCGCGTTGGGCCAGCGCCCAGGTGATGTGCTCCCGGACCAGCAGCGTGGCCGCGTCAAACGACGCTGCCAGCGCCTGCGCCAAGGCCACATCGCCAGTCTCCCGCCACACATTGCCCAGCGCCACGGCCACATTGCGCTGCCAGCGTTGAAAGCCGATGCGGCGTATCGCACTGCCCTCGGTGTGGCGCAGGAAGGCGGCCTCGTCCCAGGCCCACAGTTGCAGCAGCGTGGCCTGGCCCAGCGGTCCCCGTACGTCAAAGTCCGGCAGCTCACTGCGCTGCGCGTACTTGTTCCAGGGGCAGACACGCTGGCAGTCGTCGCAGCCGTAGATGCGGTTGCCGACAGCGCTGCGCCACTCTTCGGGAATCGGGCCATCGTGCTCGATGGTCAGGTAGCTGATGCAGCGCCGCGCGTCCAGCCGGTAGGGCGCCACGATGGCGCCGGTCGGGCAGGCCGTGATGCACGCGCTGCACTGGCCGCAGTGGGCGCTGACGGCTTCGTCGGCGGGCAGTTCCAGGTCGATGAAGATCTCACCCAGGAAGAACATGGAGCCCGCTTCGCGTGACAGCAGCAGGGTGTGCTTGCCACGCCAGCCCAGGCCGGCGCGCGTGGCCAGTTCCACTTCCAGCACCGGCGCGGAGTCGGTGAACACACGGTGGCCCAGGGCACCCACCTCAGCCTGCAGGCGGTCGGCCAGCTTGGCCAGCCGCGCGCGCAACACCTTGTGGTAGTCCCGTCCGCGCGCATACACCGACACCACGGCATGGTGCACGTCGCTGGCCGTAGTCTCTTCATCGGCAATCCAGTCCGGCCCGGCATCACGTGGCAGGTAGTCCATGCGCGCGCTGATGACACTCAGCGTGCCGGGCCGCAGTTCAGCGGGCCGCGCGCGCTTGAGGCCATGCGCGGCCATGTAGCCCATGCTGCCATGGAAGCCCGCGTCCAGCCATTGCAGCAGGCCAGGCTCGGCGCTGGACAGGTCCACACCGGCGATGCCGATCTGTGAGAATCCCAGCTCACGGGCCCACTCGCGCAGTTGCTTCACCAACTCCGCCTTGCTGCAACGATGCTCACCGGGCATGCACCCATTCTAGGAACCACCACGCGGCACTGGCCCGACGAAGCTGCGTGTGCGGCTTTTGCCGCCGCCTTGGCAACACACGCCGCGCTGCGCGACGCCTACATCGAGTTGCAAGGCCCGCTGGGCGCTGGCAAGACGACGTTCGTTCGCCACCTGCTGCGTGCGCTGGGCGTGGAAGGCCGCGTCAAGAGCCCCACCTACACGGTGATGGAGCCTTATGCGCTGCCGGGTTTCAGCGTGTCGCACTTCGACTTCTACCGCTTCAACGACCCGCGCGAATGGCTGGACGCGGGCTTTCGCGATGTGTTTGCAGAACCGGGCCTGAAGCTGGCCGAGTGGCCCGAGAAGGCGGCCGGCCTGCTGCCGGTGCCGGACCTGCGCCTGCACATCGAACCCGGTGCCGATGAGGACCGTTGCGTACGCCTGGACGCCTTCACGCCGCGTGGCCTGGAGCTGCTGGCCGGTCTACTGGCCGGTCTACTGGCATCACCGTGAGCGCGCCGCCACGCCGCCGCGCACTGCAGCGCCTGGGCTACGTGGCCCTGGGCTTAAGCGCACCGCGTCTGGCCTGGGGCGCGGCCATCCTGGCCGTGCGCTTGTGGCCTTCGCATGACAACACACGCGTCACCATCGAATCCGACGTGGCGTTGGACGCCACCCACCTGCTGACCGAAGCGCCCTACCGCCTGGTGGTGGACATCAACAACCTGGAGCTGAACCCCGCGCTGCGCGAACTGGTGGGCAAGGTGCGCGCCGACGACCCCTTCATCGCCGGTGTGCGTGTGGGCCAGTACCTGCCGCGTGTGGTGCGTCTGGTCTTCGACTTGAAGCAGCCCGTGCGGCCGGAGCAGTTCAAGCTGGCGCCCGTGGGTGTCTATCGGCACCGGCTGGTCTTCGATCTGTACCCCACCGAAGAGCAGGACCCGCTGCTGGCGCTGATCCGCGACAAGGAAGCGGCCGAACAGCGTGCGTCGCAGGCGGTGCAGGACGCCTTGGGTGAGTTGATTGCACGCGTCGACAGGCCCGGCGGCGTGTCGCCGCCTCTGCCGCCGAAGCCTGCACCAGCGACGTCCGCACCCTTGCTGCAAACACCTGCCCCACCGCCGCCCGCAGCCCCGGCGACCGACGAAGAACGCCGCCGTGTCGACCGCCTCATCATCGTGGCGCTGGACCCCGGCCACGGCGGCGAAGACCCCGGCGCCATCGGGCCGACAGGACTGCGCGAAAAAGACGTGGTGCTGGCCTTGGCGCTGCAGCTGCGCGACCAGCTCAACGCCGTGCCCGGCATGCGCGTGATGATGACGCGCGACGCCGACTTCTTCGTGCCGCTGACCGCACGTGTGCGCAAAGCGCGGCGGGTGCAGGCCGACCTTTTCGTGAGCCTGCATGCCGACGCTTTCTTCAAGCCGGAGGCGCGTGGCGCCAGCGTCTTTGCGCTGTCCACCAGCGGCGCCAGCAGCACCGCCGCGCGCTGGATGGCCGACAAGGAAAATGCCGCCGACGCGGTGGGCGGC
>JANOAM010000059.1:0-3111 GCA_031411215.1 Betaproteobacteria bacterium | reverse complement strand
CCTTGCTGGCCGGGCCGCCACTTGCGCACGGTCTGGCCGCGCGGCTGCGGGCCTGCCTGGGCGATGACAAGCCCTGGATGGCCGAACTGGCCACGCGCCTGGCTGCCCTGCCGCGCGAGCAGTGGCGGCGCCTGGAGCCGCGCACGCTGGCGGCTTGGCTGGAACGGCAACGTGCCTGGCACGACGCCTGGCGGGCGAATGCCAAGCCGCAGGTCCACAGGCACATCCTGCGCCCGCCCACCACGCAGCCGCCACCGCCGCTGGGCTTGCACGACTGCCACGTGCCACCCTGGCCCACGGTGGGCGACCTGGCCGCCGCGCTCGGCCTGTCACCAGAGGCTTTGTGGCGCCTGAGCAAACCGGCTGACTGGCAAAGGCGCAGCCCTGCAGGCCAGCAGCACTACCGCTTTGAATGGGTGGCCAAACGGCGTGGCGGCTGGCGTCTTCTGGAAGTGCCGCTGCCCTATCTGATGGCGCTGCAGCGGCGCTTGTTGCAGGGGCTGCTGGGCGCGCTGCCCGTTCACGAGTCGGCTCTTGGCTTTGTTCAAGGCCGGTCGGTGCGCCAGCACGCGGCGCTGCACAGCGGGCAGGCCCTGCTGGTGAAGTTTGACTTGCGGGACTTCTTCGGCTGCGTCACCGCCGGCCGCGTGCACGCCGTCTTCGCCACGCTGGGCTACCGCCACGCGGTGGCGCGTGCGCTGACGGCGTTGTGCACCACAGCCACACCCGAAGCCTGGCTGGCGCGCGGGCGGCAGGGCGGTCAGCTGGACTGGTCAGCCAGCCAACGCCTGCGGGCGGCACACCTGCCGCAGGGCGCGCCCACTTCACCTGCGCTGGCCAACCTGGCTGCCTTCAAGCTGGACCTGCGCCTGGCGGCTTTGGCGCAGGGCTATGGCGCTCAATATTCACGTTATGCAGACGATCTGGCCTTTTCCGGCGGCGCGGCACTGCGGACTGCGTTGCCACGCCTGCGGCGCCACGTGGCCACCATCGTCGCGTCCGAAGGCTTCGCGCTGAACGCTGCCAAGACCCGGGCCGTGACGCAGGCGCAGCGCCAGCTGCTGTGCGGTGTGGTCGTCAACCAGCAGCCCAATCTGCCGCGCGAAGCCTTTGATCGACTGAAGGCCCAGTTGCACGACTGTGCAAGGCAGGGCCCGACAGCCGCCAACCGCGGTGACCATGCGGACTGGCGCGCACATCTGCAAGGCCAGCTGGCCTGGGCGCGGCAACTCAATCCAGCCAAGGCGCAGCGGCTGGACCGACTGTGGGCGCGCATCGCCTGGTAGCCGGGCCCCGCTTTCACGCGGTGCGGTGGCGCACAGATATGCCAAGCCGCAGCGCATAGGCTGGGTCATCGGCACAGGGCCGCAAAGGAAACACCGTGCGTCACACCCTCATCGCCATGGCCATGCTAGTGGGCCTGGTCGGCCTGGCCGGCCCGGCCGCGGCCCAGGTCAGTCTGTCCATCGGCATGCCCAACGTGCAGATCGGCATCAACGTGCCGCTGTATCCGCAGTTGGTGCGTGTGCCGGGCTACCCGGTCTACTACGCGCCCAGCGTGCAGTCCAACTACTTCTTCTATGACGGTCTGTACTGGGTCTATGAAGACGACAACTGGTATTCCAGCGATTGGTACAACGGGCCCTGGGGCTTTGTAGACCCGGGGCGGGTGCCGCTGTATGTGCTGCGGGTGCCGGTTCGCTACTACCGCAGCCCGCCCAGCTACTTCCGCGGCTGGGCAGCCAGCGCGCCGCCGCGCTGGGGCGACCACTGGGGCAACGACTGGCAACAGCGCCGCCGCGGCTGGGACCGCTGGGACCGTGCGTCTGCCCCCGCACCCGCGCCGCTGCCCACCTACCAGAGGCGCTACCCCGAGAGCCGCTACCCGCAGGCTGACCAGCAGCGTGACCTGCGTTCGGAGAACTACCGCCACCAGCCGCGTGACCCCGTGCTTCGCCAGCCGCCGGAGCCGCCGCGGCAGCGTCCCCAGCCACCTCAACAGCAGCCACTACGCGACCAGCCCACGCACCAGGCCCCGCCGCCACGTGAAGCGCCACGTGAAGCGCCGCGTGGCCCGCCGCAGAATCAGCCGCGCGATCAGTCACGCGACCAGCCCCGCGATCAAGCACCCGGGCGTGGGCCGGAGCCGGGCAAGGGCCGCGACAAGGACCACGACCGCGGCGACAACGACGACCGCAAGAAGCCATCCGGCCGCAACTGAGGAACCGGACGGACGCAGTCCCTACTTCAGCACCTCGCTGGCAGCCGCAGCGGCCACGGCCGCATCGGCGTCGCCGGGCAGCATGAAACCCTGGGCCACGGCCCGTGCGGCTGCCTTGCGCACAGCCTCGACATAACCTGCATGTGTGGCGTAGCGCTCTTCCAGTGACAGGCGTGGGTCGTTGCTGGCCGTGCGCTCGGCCTTGGTCCGGGCAAACGGCAGCATGCCACCCACGTAGTTGCAGATCTGCCCCTGGTGGAAGGGCCGCGAGCCGCCGGCCGTGATGTTCCAGCCCAGGTAAGTGCCCAGCGGCGCGTCGGTCAGCACGTTCGGCACACCACCGACTTCGTTGCCGTCGCCGTCCACACGCGGCACCAGCATCTTGATGACCCGCTTGATCGGTGGCGGCGCCAGCGTGGGCACGCCCGAGCCGTCCAGCGCGTTGAATCCCGGGCCCCAGTCGTAGTCCAGCACCGGCATGATGAAGTCGCTCTCCGGCGCGGTGGCGCGCAGGCCGGGCAGCGTGGGGAAATTGATGCCGGCCTTGTGCGCCGGGGCCAGCGTGCCCTGCGCCAGCGTGGGGTAGCGGCTCGGCGGCGGGGCGATACCGCGCATCGTCCAGTTGCGGAAGTGCATGCGCAGCGCGTTCGCGGTTTCGGTGTGCGGCATCGGGTTGGCCGGCAGCACGCCGGTGCCGTAGTTGTTGCCGGGGCAGCTGGGGCCGGTGGTCGGCAGCGCCACGCCCGGCAGGCCGGTGTCGAAGCCGCCGGCACCGCCGCCGTGGTTGGAGCTGGCGAGGTAGTAGCGGCGCACGTTGGGCGGCAGCGGCAGATCGGTGCGGCCCTCGGTGCCGACCCATTCGGGCGTCAGCTTGAGCGCCCACACTTCGG
>JANOAM010000058.1:0-1615 GCA_031411215.1 Betaproteobacteria bacterium | reverse complement strand
AGCGAGTAGATCAGCCCGAACATGGCCGTCACCGTGCCGGCCAGTGGCCACCAGATGCTGTTGGTCAGGTCCTGCGACGCACCGCTGATGAGCAGGCCCCAGCTGGCGCCGTCCTGGATGCCCAGGCCCAGGTAGGTGAGGATCACCTCGAACTTCACCGCGCCCAGCAGCACCAGCGAACTGGTGACGATGCCCACGTGCAGCACGTTGGGCAGGATCTCGGCGAACATGATGCGCGCCGGGCCTGCGCCCAGCATGCGCGCAGCCAGCACGTATTCGCGTTCCTTGTGCTTGAGCACCTCACCGCGCACCAGCCGCATGATGCCCACCCAGGACGTGGCCGCCAGCGCCACGCACATGCTGGTGATGCCGCGGCCGAGTGTGTAGCTGATGGCGGTGATGAGCAGGATGTCGGGAATCGACACCACCACCGAATAGAGCCAGGTGATGCACGCGTCCACCTTGCCACCGAAGTAGCCCGCGGCCAGACCCATGGCCGTGCCGAAGGGAATCACCAGCAGCGTGGTCAGGAAGCCGATGGTCATGGCCGTCTGCGTGCCCGCCAGCACGCGGTAGAACACGCTGCGGCCCAGCACGTCGGTGCCCAGCAGCAGCGGCCAGCGCCAGGCCGGCTCGTCCTGGCTGCCGCCCACCGCCGCTTCATGGTCGGGCAGCAGGCCGGCGTACCCCGCCAGCGCGATGCCGGCAAACAGTGCCAGCAGCAACAAGCACACACGTGGCTGCAGCCGCGCCCACAGGCTCTTGAAAACCGCGGCGAAATTCACGTCGGTTCCCCCGCCGAAGTTCGCACGACATGCGACGGGCCGATTGCAGGCTGACCTTCCAGCGGCCGCTTGGGGCCCTTTGCAGTCATTCGCTCTACGTTCCGTGGCGGGACAAGGCCAACGGGAACCGGGCTCCGCTCATGCCCGGTGCTTGCGCACCGGGCGCTCGCCAGGCACAAACAGTCCACTGGACTGTTTGTGTCCGGGCTCTCTCCCCCGCCACAGTCTGCTGCGCAGCCTGCGGCTCCTCCTTTACTTCGCTGCGCCCGGTACCCATTGCCCTCGTCCAACCACCATCGCGGCGTGCCAAGGGCTGGCACGCCACCTGTGGTGCAGGAGCGGGCGATTGGGATGCCCTGTGGAGCGAAGTAAAGGAGGAGGCGCCGGACGCCGCCAGGCGCCCGGCGCCGGGGGACATGAGCGCAACAGGCCACCCCAAGCGCACGCGACCGCCACGTCAACGCGAACGTCCGCAAAGGGCCGCAAGCGGCCACCCCCGTCCCCGTGCAATTCGCGGCAATCAGTTGGGCACCATTCATGTCAGACGCACCCGCGGATCGGCCCACGCGTAGAGCAGGTCCGAAAACAAGTTGAACAGCACCAGCGCGATCGCGCTCAGCACGGTCACGGCTTTCAGGATGGGCAGGTCACCGCGCCCCAGCGCGTCAATCGTCAGGCTGCCGATGCCAGGAATGCTGAAGAAGCGCTCCATCAGGAAGGAGCCCAGGATCAGGAAGGGCAGGCTGGTGACGTTGTTGGTGATGATGGGGATCCAGGCGTTGGGCAGCACATGGCGCAGCAACACACGGCCTTCGCTGGCGCCCTTGCTG
>JANOAM010000057.1:0-3431 GCA_031411215.1 Betaproteobacteria bacterium | reverse complement strand
CGGCATGGAACTGCTGGCCGAACTGGGCCAGTACCCCGCCACCAAGATCGTCACCACGCTCTATTCCGACGACGACCACCTGTTCCCCGCGCTGCAATGCGGCGCCGACGGCTACCTGCTGAAGGAAGACCGCTTCGAGGTGCTGGTGGAAGAGCTGCAGAAGATCGTGCGCGGCCAGCCGCCGCTGTCACCGGCCATCGCGCGCCGCCTGCTGACGCACTTCCGCCTGGGTGGCGGCCCGGACCTGCATCCGGCGGATTCCGGCTTCACGCCGCCGGCCTTCAGCACCAGCAAGCCGGTACCGATCGAGAAGCAGCTCGACCATGAACGCCTGACACCGCGCGAGACCGAGGTGCTCACCTACCTGAGCAAGGGCTTCACGATCAAGGAAATCGCCAGCTTGATGGGCATCAAGTGGTTCACCGTCAACGACCACATCAAGTCCATCTACAAGAAGCTCAACGTGTCCAGCCGCGCCGAAGCGGCCGTGCTGGCCAGCAAGCAAGGCTTGGTCTGACGCCTGCCGGGTGCCTGCCCGGCACTCGTTATCGAATTCGCCTGCCGAACACGCCATGACCGCCCCGTTGTCAGGCCTGGGCGACGCCCCTTCCGTGGAGTCCGCCTTCGAACCCAGCTCGCTGGACCTGGCGTCCGGCGCGCTGGAACGCGGCACCTGGCTGGGCTGGCGCCGCCGCGCGCTCGCTGCGGTGGCCTTGCTGGCCTGCTTGCTGCTGTTCGGCTTCACACGCTGGCTCAGCGCCACGCCCTTCATCGACTCGCAGTGGAACGTCCGTGCAGACGGTGCGCTGCTGCTGCAGACCAGCCCGCTGCCCGCGCTGCAAGGCCTGGAGGGCCGCCGCCTGACAGCCTTGGGCGACGGCCGTGGCGTCGCGCTCCCGGTGGACGCGCTGCTGCTGCACCGCGCACCGCGCTGGCAGGTTGACGACGAGGCCCGTGCGCGCCAGGTGGCGCAGCAGGAATGGCTGTCGCGGTGCCTGGCTGGCGGCACGTTGGAACTGGTCTTCGAAGGCGGCCAGCAGGTGCGGGTGCAAGCCCAGCGGCGCGGCTTTGGCGGCCTGGGGCTGATGATCTGGCCGCTGGTGGGGCTGGTGCTGCTGCTGTTGTTGTTTGCCGCCGTGTTGGTGCTGGCCCGGCCGCAGTTGCGCAGCGCCATCTTCGCGCTGATGGCGCTGTGCCAGGCCGGCAACCTGGCCTTCATCGCACTGGAAACCATGCGCGGCCTGGGCCTGCCGCCCGGTGCAGCCCTTGCCGACCTGCCCTGGCGCCTGACACTGGACCTGCTGACCGCAGCGGCCATCGTGCAGGCCTTCTGGCGCCTGTCCAGCCAGGTGCACTACGCACGGGCTGCTGCCGCGGCCACCTGGGGCCTGGTGGGCGCTGTGCTCCTGTGGGCCCATGTCGGGCCCGCCTCCCTGCCCTGGGTGGTCGCTCAGGGCCTGTGCCTGGCGCTGGCCGCGATGGCCATCGTGGCCGTGCAACAGGCCCACCGCGCCGAGCCCAACCCCTACGCCATCGTGATGCGGCGCTTTGCCGTCGTGGGCCTGTTCACACTGGTGATGGCCACCGCGGCGGTGGCGGTGTCGGCGCGGCGACCGGAGATGGCCTACGGCGTGGCGGTGGGTGCGTCCGTGGCCTGGTACCTGTTCCTGGCGTCTCTGCTGCTGCTGACACCTTTCCTGTCACGAAGCCGTCAGGTGCTGCGCGAATTTGCGCTGCTGGCCGGCATCAGCACCGTGGCCGCGTCGGTGGACCTGCTGTTCGCAGCGGTGTTTTCCGCCAGCGCCTTCACCTCGCTGGCGCTGGCGGTGTTCATTGCACTGGCGATCTATGCCGGGGCGCGTCAGTACCTGCTGCAGCACCTGCTGGGCCGCAGCATGCTCACGACAGAGCGCACCTTTGAACTGCTGTACCGCGCCGCGCGCGACGTGCAGACCAGACCGCACCGTTACCCGCAGCGCCAGGCGCAGCTGCTGCGCGAACTGTTCGAGCCGCTGGAGCTGACCCGCGCCGAGCCCAGCGCCACCCGCGCCCGGGTCACCGGTGGTGGCGCTTCCTTGCTGGTGCCCTTGGGGCCATTGGGCGGAGCAAGCTCAGGGGGCCTGCAGGCCGTGCAGTTGCGCTTTGCGCAGCGTGGCCAGCGCCTCTTCACGCAGGAAGACGCGCGCTTGGCGCAGCGTGTGCTGGAACAGTTGCGCCGCGCCGTGGCCTATGACGAGGCCGTGGAACGCGGCCGCCACGAAGAGCGTCAGCGCATCGCACAGGACCTGCACGACGACATAGGCGCGCGCCTGCTGACCCTGATGTACCAGGCCCCAAGCAAGGAGATGGAGAACTACCTCCGCCACACCCTGCAGGACCTGAAGACGCTGACACGCGGCCTGGCCGCCACCGAACACCAGCTGTCGCACGCTGCCGCCGAATGGAAGGCCGATCTGACCCAGCGCCTGCAGGCGGCGGGGGCGCAGTTGGGCTGGTCGGTGCAGTTCGACCAGGACCTGCGCTTGTCGGTGGTGCAATGGTCGGCCCTGACCCGCGTGCTGCGCGAACTGGTCACCAACGCGCTGTACCACGGCCATGCCGGCCGCATCGACGTGCACATGGTGCTGCAGGGTGGCGCGCTGGCCCTGAGCGTCACCGACGACGGCGAGGGCCGCGCGCCCGAGGCCTGGGCCCATGGCCTGGGCCTGGGCGGCGTGCGCAAGCGCGTGAAGCTGCTCGGCGGCCGCGTGCAGTGGAGCGAACGGCAACCACGTGGCATCGGCTGTGAAGTCCAGCTGCCGCGCTTCACAGCGGCCGGCAAGGGCGCTGCGTCAACCCCCGCGTCAAACGGCAGCCTGCCGCCACGTTGAGCACGCATCGCCATGCCGGCCCGGCGTGTGCAACATCAGGTGGCGGCATCCATGACACCCCCGAGTGCGAGCCGTGTGATTTCCGAGGACAATAGGGGCTTCGCGTCGACCGGGGCGCCCTTCCCGGCCTCCTCCTGCCATGACCACTCGCCGCACCCCCACCACACCCGATACCACCAACGGCCCGAAGCTGCGCCAGACGCAAGCCGAGTACACGGCCGCCCGCCCACACGCCGAACCTGGCGTGAAGCCCATGATGTCCAGTTCGAAGATGTACGTGTGCATCAAGTGCCACGCCAACTTCAAGACGGGCGACGGCAAGCCCGACCCGCGTCTGCGCGGACTGGGCCGATGCAACAACTGCCTGGGTGTCACCGTCTCGGCGGCGTCCTGAATTCCTGAATCCCTACAACCCTCTCCTGGAGTGAGACTTTCCATGTCCCAAAGCAACCGCCGTGTCTTCCTGATGCAAGTGGCCGCCTGTGGCTCCGTCCTGGCTGCAGGTGCCGTTCAGGCGCAGGCCGTCAAGGTCGATGAGAAAGACCCCCAGGCCGTCGCGCT
>JANOAM010000056.1:0-3079 GCA_031411215.1 Betaproteobacteria bacterium | reverse complement strand
CATGAACGCAGTCGGCCACCCGACGGCCTTGGCTCGCACGGAAGCATGCCCGCGGATTTCAGAGAAAAGCGATGGGACATCTCAACCACCGCCCATCAACCGGCCCAGAGCCGCTTCAGAACACTGGTCAATCGGCAACTCCCCACTGATGCGCCCCGCGTTCATCACGATCACGCGGTCGCTCAGCGCCAGGATCTCGTCCAGCTCCGACGACACCACCAGCACCGCGCCGCCGGCATCGCGCATGGCGCGCAGGCGGCCGTGGATGAACTCGATGGCGCCGATGTCCACGCCGCGGGTCGGCTGGCCCACCAGCAGCACGGTCGGCTGCAGCGCGGCTTCACGCGCCAGCACCAGCTTCTGCTGGTTGCCGCCGCTGAAGTTGGACGAACGCAGCGCCGGGTTGCGCGGGCGCACGTCGTAGCGTTCCATCATGTCGGCGCAATCGGTCTTCATCTGGCGCTGATGCATCCAACCCGGCATCCAGCCGCGCAGCCAGCCGCCCAGGCTGTAGCGCGGGCGGTCCTGGTAGCCCAGCACGGCGGATTCCCAGGCGTTGAAGGGCAGCACCAGGGCGCGCTTGTGGCGGTCTTCCGGGACATGGGCCAGGCGCAGTTCACGCGCGGCGCGGGTGCTGAGCCAGTGCGCGGGGGTGAAGCTTTGGCCAGCCACTTGCAAGCTGCCTTCGTGCGGCGTCAGCAGGCCTGACAGCACGTCCAGCAGCTCACTTTGGCCGTTACCTGATACACCGGCAATGCCGACGATCTCGCCCGCACGCAGCGTGATGGACACATCGGCCAAGCGCGCCACACCCAGGCTGTCCTTCCAGCTCAAGCCTTCAGCCTTCAGCAGGTCGGCGCCCGGTTTGGCAGCGTGGCCATCACGGCCCAGGTTGACGCGCCGGCCCACCATGGCTTCGGCCAGGCCGTCGATGCTGGTGCCGCCAATTTCTGTGTCCAACACCACCTGGCCACCGCGCATCACCGTCACCGCGTCGCACAGCGCCATGATCTCGCGCAGCTTGTGCGTGATCAGCAGCACCGTGGTGCCGCGTGCGCGCAGCGTGCGCAGGGTGACGAAGAGCTGGTCGGTCTCCTGCGGTGTCAGCACCGCCGTGGGCTCGTCCAGGATCAGGATGCGCGCGCCGCGGAACAGCGCCTTCAGGATTTCCAGGCGCTGGCGTTCGCCCATCGGCAGGTCCTGCACCAGCGCGTCCAGGTTCACCGTGAGGCCGGTGTCGTGCATCAGCACGTCCAGCTGGGCGCGCACCTGGGCGCGGCCCTTGGTCAGCAGGAAGCCGGGCTCGGCGCCCAGCATCACGTTGTCCAGCGCGCTGAGCGTGTCGACCAACATGAAGTGCTGGTGGACCATGCCTATGCCCAAGGCAATCGCCTCGCGCGAACCCGTGATGCGTGCCGGCCGGCCTTCAATGGCGATGTCCCCGCTGTCGGCCGTGTAGAAGCCGTACAGGATGGACATCAGCGTGCTCTTGCCGGCGCCGTTTTCACCCACGATGCCGTGCACGGTGCCCGCGCGCACGGCCAAGTGCACGTCGCGGTTGGCATGCACCGCGCCGAAGCGTTTTTCGATGTGGCGCATCTCGACAGCCGGGGCGGCTGTCGATAGCTCTGCGGTCATGTACGCGGGCTTACTTGCAGCCCATCACTTGCAAGCATTGCCCGCGGCGGTGAAGTCGATGACCTTGATCTTGCCGTTGATGATGTCGGCCTTGGCGGCGTCCACCTTCTTCTTCATGTCGGCCGACACCAGCTTGGCGTTGTGCTCGTCCATCGCGTAGTCCACACCGCCTTCGGCCAGGCCCAGGTTGGTGACGCCGGGCTTCACGCCCTTGAAGGCCGTATACACGGCCACGTCCACGCGCTTGACCATGCTGGTGAGCATGGTGCCGGGCTGCACATGGTTCTGGTTGCTGTCCACGCCAATGGCCAGCTTGCCGGCGTCCTTGGCGGCCTGGTAGACGCCGTTGCCGGTGCCACCCGCGGCGGCGAAGATCACGTCCACACCCCCGGCAAACTGCGCCTTGGCCAGTTCACTGCCGCGCGCCGGGTCGTTCCAGGCGGCGGGTGTGGTGCCGGTCATGTTGGTGGTGACCTGGGCCTTGGGGTTGGCGTACTTGGCGCCCTGTTCAAAGCCGCAGGCGAACTTGCGGATCAGCGGGATGTCCATGCCGCCCACGAAGCCGACCTTGCCGGTCTTGCTGGCCAGCGCGGCCATCATGCCCACCAGGAAGCTGCCTTCGTGTTCCTTGAAAACGATGCTCTGCACGTTGGGCAGGTTCACCACGCTGTCGATGATGGCGAACTTGAGCTTGGGGAAGTCCTTGGCGGTTTTCTCGATGGCGCTGCCCTGGCTGAAGCCGATGCCCACGATGGGGTCGGCACCGCGCTCGGCCATGCGGCGTGCGGCCTGCTCACGCTGGGCGGGGTTGCTGATCTCGAACTCCAGGTAGGCTTTGCCGGACTCCTTCTTCCAGCGCTCGGCACCGTCAAAGCCGGACTGGTTGAAGCTCTTGTCGAACTTGCCGCCCATGTCGAAGATCACTGCGGGCTCGGCCCAGGCGGTGCCGGCGGCGGACAGGGCCATGGCCAGAGCGGCCAGCTTGAAGGACTTCTTGGAAATCATGGCGGGGCGGCCTCCGGGTGTCTGGAGAGAAAAATGAAGCCAGTCAGGATAGCAAGACTCAGGCCGCCGGCCCGTCCCGGTTCGCCCTAGGCGTCAGCAGGGCAGGATTCCACCCCGGCGGGCCCCGTCAGGCGCCCGCCTGGCGCCGGAAGTCGCTGGGCGGCAGCCCCAGGTGGTTGCGGAAGACGCGGCTGAAGTGCGCCATGTTCTGGAAGCCCAGGCCCAGCGCGATGTCGGTCAGGCTGCGGTGGTCCTGGGCGCGGTCGGCCAGCACGCGGCGGCAGGCGTCCAGCCGGCGCGCCAGGATGTGGCCGGCCACGCCGTCGGGCTCCTCGGCAAAGGCGTTGTAGAGCTGGCGGCGGCTGCAGTTCAGCGCACGCGCGATCTGGTCCACCGTGAGTGCAGGATCGGCCAGGTGCTGCGCCACATGCTGCTT
>JANOAM010000055.1:0-8327 GCA_031411215.1 Betaproteobacteria bacterium | reverse complement strand
GAGTAGGTGAGGAAAGGCACCACCAGCGACCGCGACAGGGTGATCACGGCGCCGGGAAGTCCGCGCTCGCTGGCTGCCTGGCGGGCCGCCGCGCAGACGAAATCGGGCAGGCCTGCCAGGTCGCCTTCGGTTTCCAGCGCCAGTTGCCAGCTGGACTCGTCGTGCAACACGTTCTGCGCGAAGCGGGTCGTCAGCGACGCCAGCTCTTCCATGATTCGCGAATAGCGCTGGCGGTCGGCGGGCTCGAAGCGCGCGCCGGCGCGAACGAAGTCCAGGTGCACCCTTTCGAGCAGGCGCAACTGCTCGGGCGCCAGGTTCAGCGATTGGCGGCGCTCGAACAGCGCGGCGATCCGCGCGAAGACTGCGCTGTCGGTGTACACGGCGCTGGCATGCGCCGCCATCGGTCCGGCCATCGTGCGCTGCACGGCCTGCAGTTCCGGGCTGGTGGCGGACGAGGTCAGGTTGTAGAAGACGCTGGCCACACGCTCCATCAGGCGGCCGGACCGGTCATAGGCAGCCACCGTGTTGTCGAACGTGGGCGGCGCGGCCTGGTCGCGGATGGCGGCCAGTTCATCGCGCTGCGTCTGCATCGCCGCACGCAGGGCCGGCTCGAAGTGCTCGGCGCGGAAACGCTCGAAAGGCGGCAGCCCATGGGGGGTGTCCCAGGGGGCCAGGACCGGATTGTCGCTGGTCAGGGGTGCTTGCATGGTCTGCACTTCACTTGCCACGACGGATCGCGATTTCGTCGTCTTCGCGGTAGCGGCGGTCGGCACAACTGCGGACCCAGGTCTTGCGCTCGTCTTCCAGCACGGCCGCGGCTTCATTCCACTTGGCGTTGCGCTGGTTCCAGTCCTGCACACGCGTGTCCAAGGCCGCGGCCTTGGTGTTGTAGGACGCCACGGTCTTGCCGGTGGCTTCCTGGATGGCCTTGCGTTCGGCTTCCAGTTCGGCCTGTTCGCGGGTGATCTCTTCGCGTTCCTTGTTCAGCGCGGCCAGGTTCTTTTCATAGGCGGCGCCGGACCCGGTCTTGTTGGCGTTGTGAGCCTCGACGCCCTTGGTCCAGGCCTCCACACGGGCGCTGAAGACCTTGGCGCGTGCGCCAAAGGCATCGGCCCGCGTCTTCAGGTCGTCGACGGAGGCACGTTCGACGCGCAGGGCTTGTTGGTCGGTGGCGATGGCGGCCTTTTCCTGGTCCAGCGGCGCACGTCCTGCTTCGTGCGCTTCCAGGCGCTTGCGGATCGATTCTTCGTCTGACAGGCAGGCGCGCAATTCTTCGCGCGTCAGCAGCTTGCCGGTGCCCGTGCCCGTGGCACCCGTGCCGCCGCCGATGGCCAGCGTCTTGCCGTCCGCGCCGGCGGCGCTGGCCGCGGGCTTGGTGGCGGCCGGCTTGGCCGCCGGTTTGGCCGCGGGCTTCGCTGGCGCGGTCTGTGCGGTTTGCGCCAAGGCCGGCGCTGTCACCAGCACGGCGCTGCAGGCCAGTGCGATCAGGAGGGGAGTCGCCTTCATCAAATCCTCGAACAGTGAGACCGCCGACGGTGCCGGCAAAAGCGTAGATGATGCCACCCTTGCGCCGGGCTCACGGGCACCGCACACTGCCGCCACCAAGCTGCAAGGAGAGTGGGCGATGCGGTTTCTGAAGTGGTCGGCGGTGGCGCTGTTGGCGCTGGCGGCGGTGCTGTTTGGCGGCGGCATGCTGCTGTCGGGCAAGTTCTCGGTCGTGCGCAGCACGGTGGTGAACGCACCGCCTGACAAGGTCTACGGCCTCTTGGCGGACCCGCGGCGCTGGAAGGAATGGTCGGCCTGGAACCAGCGCGACCCGGCCATGCAGATCACCTACAGCGGCCCGCCCAGCGGCAGCGGTGCGGTGTGGGCCTGGAAGAGCGCCAGCCAGGGCGACGGCCGCATGACCTTCACCACCGCCGAGCCCGCCAGGCGCCTGGGCTACGAGTTGTACTTCCCGGACTTCGGCACCACGTCCACCGGCGACTTCGCGTTGCAGGCATCGGGCACTGGCACCAAGGTGAGCTGGACCATGAACGGCGACATGGGCAGCAACCCGCTGTTCCACTGGTTTGCCTTGATGTCGGACCGCATGGTCGGCAAGGACTTTGACGAAGGCCTGGCGAACCTGAAGGCGCTGAGCGAAAAGCCCTGAGCCCGGAGCCCAGTCGCGCAGCGGCGCTGTGGCACAGTCTCGGGCCCCGGCCGCCGGCCGTGTCCCATGACCCGTGACTCCCTGATCCATGGCGCTGAAGTCCACCATCTACAAAGCCGCGCTGCAAATCGCCGACATGGACCGCGGCGTCTACGCCGACCACACGCTGACCCTGGCCCTGCACCCGTCTGAGACCGAAGAGCGCCTGATGGTTCGGCTGCTGGCCTTTGCGCTGCTGGCCCCGGCCGACACCGACCACGGCGGGTTGCTGTTTGCTCGAGGCTTGTCCGACAGCGACGAGCCCGACCTCTGGCAGCACGACCTCACCGGCCAGTTGATGCACTGGGTAGAAGTCGGCCAGCCCGAAGAACGCCGCATGACCAAGGCCTGCGGCAAGGCGCGGCGCGTGAGCATCTTCTGCTATGCCAGTTCGGCCGCCATCTGGTGGGCGGGCGTGGCCAACAAGGTTGCGCGCACAACCAACCTGGATGTCTGGCAGTTGCCGTCTGAACAAACCCGCGAACTCGCCGCCATGG
Organism: Betaproteobacteria bacterium; assembly: GCA_031411215.1. Classification (GTDB taxonomy): domain Bacteria; phylum Pseudomonadota; class Gammaproteobacteria; order Burkholderiales; family Burkholderiaceae_C; genus Rubrivivax. Next base: position 5,636 of record JANOAM010000055.1, on the reverse strand, counting down.
CGCAACGCGCCATGCAATTGCAGGTGACGGTGCAGGACGGCACGGTGTGGGTGGGCAACGGGCAGTCCAGTGTGGAAGTGCAGCCCGCACGCCTGTTCGGAAAGGCATGAAGCTGCCATCCTCCTGCCGTGTGCTGATGGCACGCGTGTCCCTCGTTCTTCTGCCCGCGCTGGCCGCGGGAACTGCCATGTCGCAAACCAACCCGGCTGACCCCTACCTCTGGCTCGAAGACGTGCAGGGCGAACGCGCGCTGACCTGGGTGCGCGAGCGCAATGCGCTGTCGGAAAAGCAGCTGCGCGACGACCCCGGCTTCGAGCGTCGGCGCCAGCAGCTGCTGGAGGTGATGGACTCGCGCGGCGAGATTCCCCTGGTGACGCGCCGCGCCGCCTGGTTCTACAACCTGTGGCGCGACGCGGCCAACCCACGCGGCCTGTGGCGCCGCACCACGCTGGCCGACTACCGCAAGCCCGCGCCGGTCTGGGAAACCGTCATCGACCTCGACGCTCTGGGCAAGACCGAAGGCGAAAACTGGGTCTGGGGCGGCGCCACCTGCCTGGGACCTGATCAGCGCAAGTGCCTGGTCTCGCTGTCGCGCGGCGGCGCTGACGCCAAGGTCGTGCGCGAATTTGACACCGTCACCAAGCAGTTCGTGAAGACCGCCGATGGTGGCTTCTTCGTGCCCGAGGCCAAGACACAGGTCGAGTGGATAGACGCCGACACGCTATTTGTCGGCACCGACTTTGGGCCCGGTTCGATGACCAACTCCGGCTATGCCCGTGTCATCAAACGTTGGAAGCGTGGCCAGCCGCTTGCGGCGGCGGAAACAGTGTTCGAGGGCCAGGCCCAGGACGTCAGCGCCTGGGCTTCGGTGGACCACACACCTGGCTATGAGCGCACGGTGCTTGGCCGCAACCTGGACTTCTACAACACCAGCATGTCGCTGTTGCTGACGATTCCGCAGGGCGAGACGCTGGTGCCTGTAGACAAGCCCACGGATGCCCAGCTGGCCTTCTGGCGTGACCGCGTGCTGCTGGAACTGCGCAGCGACTGGGCCGTGGCCGGCACCACCTGGCCGCGTGGATCGCTGCTGGTGATGGACGCCAACGCGTACCTGAAAGGTGAACGCGGCTTCACCGCACTCTTCACGCCCACAGCCACACGGTCGCTGGAAGGTTACGGCACGACGAAAGACGCGGTGCTGCTGACCGTGCTGGACCAGGTCGCCAGCCGGCTGGAGGAATGGCGCCCCGCCGGTGCCACGTGGTCGCGCCGCGAGGCCAAGGCGCCGTACCCGGGTCACCTGTCGGCCACACCCTTGCACGACCCGGAAATCGCCGACGACCCGCTGGCCGAAGCCTATCTGCTCAACACCGTGGACTTCCTGCAGCCCGACGCGCTGCAGCTGGGCCGCATCGGCATCGACGAACGCGAGACGCTGAAGTCGCGTCCAGCCTTCTTCAACCCCGAAGGCATGCGCGTCGAACAACAGGTCGCCACCAGCAAGGACGGCACCAAGGTGCCTTACTTCGTCATCTGGCCCAAGGGCGCAAAAGCCGACGGCCGCAACCCCACGCTGCTGTACGGCTACGGCGGCTTCGAGGTCGCGCTCACGCCCTGGTATTCCGGCGGCATAGGCCGCGTCTGGACCACGCAGGGCGGTGTCTACGTGGTCGCCAACATCCGCGGCGGTGGAGAGTTCGGCCCAGCCTGGCACCAGGCCGCGCTGCTGTCCCACAAGCAGAAGAGTTACGACGACTTCGCGGCCGTGGCCGAAGACCTGATCAAGCGCCAGGTCACCAGCCCGCAGCACCTGGGCATCGAAGGCGGCATCAACGGCGGCCTGCTGGTGGGCGCGGTGATGGTGCAGCGGCCCGAACTCTTCAAGGCCGTCGTCTGCCAGGTGCCGCTGCTGGACATGCGTCGCTACCACCAACTGCTGGCCGGTGCCAGCTGGATGGCCGAATACGGTGACCCCGACAAGCCCGAGGACTGGGCCTTCATCAGCCCCTACAGCCCCTACCAGAACGTCAAGGCCAGCGTGAAGATGCCGGCGGTGCTGTTCACCACCAGCACGCGCGACGACCGAGTGCACCCCGGCCATGCACGCAAGATGGCCGCGCGCATGCTGGAACAGGGCCACCCGGTGCTGTACTGGGAAAACGTCGAAGGCGGCCATGGCGGCGCGGCCGACAACGCCCAGCGCGCGACCATGCAGGCGCTGGAATACACCTTCCTCTGGCAGCAGCTTGGCGGGAAGTAGATCCGCTGTGATGCTGGCCTGGGTAGACGACGACGCCCCACTGCCGCCCGCCACGGCAGCGCTGGGCCCGGACAGCGAAGCCCCGGGCCTGGTGGCCGCCGGCGGCAGCGTGCACCCGGCGCGGCTGGAAGAGGCCTACAGCAAGGGCATGTTCCCCTGGTACAGCGCCGGTCAGCCGGTGCTGTGGTGGAGCCCGGACCCACGCATGGTGCTGCCGGTGGCGGACTTCAAGCTGTCGCAGTCATTGAAGAAGACGCTGCGGCGCTTCCTGCGCACACCCGGCTGCACGGTGCGCTTCGACCACGGCTTGCGCGCCGTCATGAGCGCCTGCGCGGCGGCGCCACGCGAAGGCCAGGACGGCACCTGGATAGTCCCCGAGATGGTCGAGGCCTACGCCGCCTGGCACGCCCTGGGCCGTGTGCACAGCGTGGAGACCTGGATGGACGGGCAACTGGTCGGCGGCCTGTACTTCGTCAACCTGGGCCACATGTGTTTTGGCGAGTCCATGTTCTCGCGCCGCACGGACGCGTCCAAGATTGCGCTGGCGGCACTGGTGGCGGCCTGCCGCGTGCGCGGCGTGGACTGGATCGACTGCCAGCAGAACACCGGCCACCTGGCCAGCCTGGGCGCGCATGAAGTCCCGCGGGCGGACTTCCTGGCGCACGTGGCCCGCAGCCTGCAGGCCGGGCCGGTGGCGGATTGGACCTATGATGAAGACGCCTGGGTACGCCTGGGTTTTTGACGCCAGTTCGAGCCTCGTTTGCCGCCAGAAAACACACCGCGTGACGCACCCGAAAGAGTTGCCGCTGCGCTCGTTGCAGTTCTATGCAACAGCACCCTACGCCTGCAGCTACCTGCCTGACCGGCAGGCACGCTCGCAGGTGGCCACGCCCAGCCACCTGATCCACGCCGAGACCTATTCCGGCCTGGTGGCAGCCGGTTTTCGGCGCAGCGGCATGTTCACCTACCGGCCCTACTGCGACGGCTGCCGCGCTTGCGTGCCGCTGCGTGTGCCGGTGGAGACTTTTGAGCCGACCCGCAGCCAGCGCCGCGCCGGCAAGCAGCACGGCCATCTCGTGTCACGCGTGCTGCGCCTGGGCTTCGTGCCCGAGCACTACCAGCTCTACCTGCGCTACCAGAGCGGCCGCCACAGCGGCGGTGGCATGGACCAAGACAGCGTGGACCAGTACACGCAGTTTCTGCTGCAAAGCCGCGTCAATTCACGCCTGGTGGAGTTCCGCGAACCCGGTGTGAACGGCCAGCCCGGTGTGCTGAAGATGATCAGCATCCTGGACGTGCTGAGCGACGGCCTGTCCGCCGTCTACACCTACTACGAGCCTGAAGAGCGCACCAGCTACGGCACCTACAGCGTGCTGTGGCAGATCGAGCAGACAAAGCAGCTCAAGCTGCCCCATGTCTACCTCGGCTACTGGATCGCCGAGAGTCCGAAGATGGCCTACAAGGCGCAGTTCGGGCCGCACCAGTTGCTGGTCGACGGCCAGTGGCGTCTGGCCTCCGAGACGGCCTCAGACGCTTGACCAGCGCTCGCCGTCGGCCGATGCCGCGCGGCCGTCCTTCTGCAGCTTGATCAGGTGGGCCAGCAGCGAGCGTCGTGCCATGCCATGCAGCGCGGGCGGCACATCGTCATAAACACGCGGCAGCAACTCATCCAGGCTGCCCTGCTGCAGCGCCTGCAACGCGGCAGCCACCTTGGCCTCGCGGCGCAGCCGGTGTGCCACCAGTCCCTGCAGCACGGCGTTGGGCTGGGCCACCAGAAAGCCATGCCCAGGGGCCAGCCACTCCAGGCCACGTGACTGCAAGGCCTGAAGCGCGCCCAGGTAGGCCGCCATGTCGCCGTCGGGCGGGTTGATGACCACGGTGGAGCCTTGCATCACATGGTCGCCGGTGAAGAGCGTGCGCTCTTCCTGCAGCAGAAAGCACAGGTGGTTGGAGGCGTGGCCGGGCGTGTGGATCACCTCCAGCGTGGTGCCTGGGCCCAGCGCGAGCCGTTCACCGCCCTGCAGTTCCTGCGTGGGCGCGAAGCTCTCGTCCTGCCACATGGGGTGCGCGGCGCGGCGGCCCAGCACGGGTGCGCCGGTGGCTGCAGCCAGCGGCACGGCGCCGGGTGAATGGTCCTTGTGGGTGTGTGTCACCAGGATCTGCACGATGCGGCCCGGCGCCGCGGCCAGGATGGACTGCACATGATCGTCGTTAGCGGGACCAGGGTCGATGACCGTCCAGGCGTCGCCTTCGCCGACCAGGTAGGTGTTGGTGCCCGGGCCTGTCATCGGCCCTGGATTGGGCGCCGTCACGCGCACGATGCGTGACGACAGGCGCACAGCCCGGCCCGCCACCAGGTCCGCATGGACGTTGCCGTGGCCTTCAGGGTCGAGTCGGCCGACTTCGGCATAGGGCAGTTCGTCGGGCAACACCACACGCGGCCCGCGTTCGCTGGCGGCGCGGCGCGGCATGATCAGCGGCACCTGCGTCAGGCCTCGCGCCCAGGCCATGGCCGCGTCGGCTGTGTGATGGCGGCCCAGGTCCTGCAAGGTGCGGCGTGTCACCGGCAACAGGGTCAGCCCACGTTCGCGCTCCAGCGCCTGCGCCGGTGTGAGCCACATCAGTTCCACGGCCTCGCCCAGGTCGGCCTGCGCCTCCTGGCCCACGGGCGCCAGGCTCATGAAGAAGCGTGTGTCAAAGCGCTTGGGCGCGCCGGGTGGTGTCAACCAGTGCGCCATGTAGACGAGACCGCGAAGGTCGAACTGCAGGCTCACGGCGGCGCAGAAGTCCGCGGCGCTGGCGCTGCCATCCTGCAAACGGTCGCGCCAGGGCTTGAGCGCGGCGAGGTCTGGCTTGCGGCCATCTCGGTGCTGGGCCAGCAGCAGGCCAACCTCCTCGAACGTTTCGCGCACTGCCGCCACCAAGTAGTCCTGCCCGCGTGAAGCCACACCCAGGCGCTGGCTCCAGGCCGCGTCGTCGTTGCCCAGGCAATGCGGGTAGGCCTCTGCAACACGCGCATCCAGCACGCCGCCGGGGAAAACGGCGGCGCCGCTGCGCTGGTCACCGGCGCGCTCCGCGCGGCGCAGCATCAACACTTCCAGACCGCCAGGACCGTCGCGCACGATCAACAAGGACGCCGCGGTACGCGCCCCGGCCGCGGGTTGGTAGTGGGTTGCCTGTTCGGCGTTCATGCCACCGCTCCCGCTTGCCGCAGCGCCGCCACCTCGGCCGCGCTGTAGCCCAGTTCCTGCAGGACCCCATCGCTGTGTTCACCCAGCTGCGGTGCAGGCCTGGGCTGTTCTGCCGGCGTGCGGCCGAAGCGCGGCGCGGGCCCGGGCTGCACCACGCCGGCCACGTAGACAAAGGCGCCGCGCTG
>JANOAM010000054.1:0-3137 GCA_031411215.1 Betaproteobacteria bacterium | reverse complement strand
GCGTAGCGCCAGGGCTCGGCTCCCTGGTCAAGTCCACCGGCGGCCCAGCCACTTGCGCAACTCGCTGAACCACAGCACCCCGCTGGCCATCGCCACGCACACGGCCCACTGTTGAAGCGTCAGTGGCACCGTGCCGAAGGCTACGTTGAGCCAGGCCACATGCACCACCGCCACCTGCAACAAGGCCGACAGCGTGATGGCGCCCCACAGCCAGCGGTTGGTGAACAGGTGCACCCAGGCGCTGGCCGTGTCAGAGCGGGCACTCAGGCAGTTGAACAGGCTGGCCAACACCAACACGGTGAAGCCTGCCGTGCGTGCCGTGGCCAGGTTGTCGCTGCCCGCGATCAGCCCGCCGGGCAGGTACATGTCAATCGTCAGCAGTGTCAGCACCGCCACCACCAGACCGATCTGGAAGACGTCGCGCCACATGCGGCCATTGATCAGGCGTTCGGTCAAAGGCCGTGGCTTGCGCGCCATCAGGTCCCCAACGGGCGGGTCAACGCCCAGCGCCAGCGCCGGCCCCAAGTCGGTGATCAGGTTGATCCACAGCAGCTGGGTCGCCAGCATCGGCAGCACGACCGCATGGGGGCCACCGGTGTCACCCGCGGTCAAGCCGATCACACCGGCGCCCACCACGCCCAGAAACACCGTCAGCACCTCGCCCATGTTCGACGACAGCAGGTAGCGCAGGAACTTGCGGATGTTGTCGAAGACGCTGCGGCCCTCGCGCACGGCGTGCACGATGGTGGCGAAGTTGTCGTCGGCCAGGATCATCCTGGCGGCTTCCTTGCTGACTTCGGTGCCCGTCACGCCCATGGCGATGCCGATGTCGGCGGCCTTCAATGCCGGGGCGTCGTTGACACCATCGCCCGTCATCGCGACCACGTTGCCGTCAGCCTGCAGCGCGGTCACGATGCGCAGCTTGTGCGCCGGCGCCACGCGCGCGAAGACCGAGGTCTGGCGCACGGCGTCGGCAAAGCCGGGTGGGTCCAGTGCTTCCAGTTCGGTGCCCGTGAGCGCCTTAGCTCCCCCATCCACGCCCGCATCCACGATGCCCAGATCGGCCGCGATTCGCGCTGCCGTGCGCGGGTGGTCGCCGGTGATCATGATGACGCGGATGCCGGCACGCCGGGCCTCGCGGATCGCCACCGCCGCCTCGTCCCGCGGTGGGTCGATCATGCCCACGATGCCGGCGAGAACCAGTGTGTGTTCGAGGTCCTGCGCCTTGGCTTCTTCCGTACGCTCATCCGCCCCGGCAGTCGTCTTCTCAGCCGCGGTTTCATCGGTGGACAGAGGCCGGTACGCCACTGCCAGCGTGCGCAGCGCGGCGTCGGCCATGGCGTCGGTTTCCGCCAGCAGGCGTGCGCGCAGGGTGTCGTCGAGCGGGACGACCTGCATGCCCACCCGCAGCTGGCTGCAACGGGGCAGCAAAGCGCCCGGCGCGCCCTTGCTGATGAGCACCCGGGCGTCAGCGTGGTTGTGGTCGGTGACCACGGCAGACATCATCTGGCGCTCTGACGTGAACGGCAATTCCACCTCGCGCGCGAACCGGCGTTCGCGTTCGTCGGTGAGCTGCAGCTTGCGCGCTGCCACCAGGAAGGCTGCTTCGGTCGGGTCGCCCACGATCCCCCAGCCGCCGCCGGCTGCCTGCTGCAGTTGTGCGTTGCCGGCCAAGCTGCCGCCACTCAGCACCACGGTTGTCTCGTCGTGCAAGGCACCAGCGGCCAGTTCGGTGCCCTCATGCTCCACGCGGCCTTCAGGTGCGTAACCCACACCGGTGACATGCGTGCTGCCTGATGCAGTGACGACACGCTGAATGGTCATCTCGTTGCGGGTCAGCGTGCCCGTCTTGTCCGACGCGATGACCGACGCGCACCCCAGAGTCTCAACCGCTGACAGCCCCTTCATGATGGCCTGGTGTTTGGCCATGCGCTGCACGCCCAGCGCCAGCACCACCGACAGGATGGCGGGCAGGCCCTCGGGCACCGCCGCAACCGCCAGCGACACGCCCAGCAGCAGCACCGGGATGACATCTGCCGCGCTGCGCAGGTCGGACAACATCAGGATGGTGCCCACCACCACGACGGCAATGACCACCACCACCAGGCCCAGCATGCGCCCCGTGCGCGCCACCTCCTGCTGCAGCGGCGTGGGGTGCGGCACCGTGGCATCCAGCAGGTGGGCCACGGCTCCCATCTCGGTTGCCATGCCGGTGGCGGTGACCAGGGCGCGCCCACTGCCCTGCGCCACGGCCGTGCCCTTGAAGACCATGTTCAGGCGTTCTCCCAAAGGGGCAGGGTGGAGCAAGGCGGCCGCGTCCTTGAGCACTGCTTCGCTCTCGCCAGTCAGCGAGGCTTCCTGCAAGCGCAGCGACGTGGCCTGCAGCAGCCGGGCGTCGGCACCCACCGCGTCGCCTTCGGTCAACACCAGCACATCGCCCTGGACCAGTGCAGCGCTGGGCACACGCTGCGGCTGCCCGTCGCGCAGCACGGTGGCGGTGGCTTCGGTCATGCGGCCCAGTGCCGCCACCGCGTCTTCCGCCTTGGCCTCCTGCAGGTGGCCCAGCGCCGCGTTGAGCAGCACGACCACCGTGATGACGATGGCGTCCACCGGCCAGCCCGCGTGGCCTTCGATCCACCACGCCAGCAGGGCAATGACGATCGCCGCCAACAACAGTGCCACCAGAGGGTCCTGAAACTGCGCCAGCCAGCGCCGCCAGGCGGGCACCTTCGCAGCCGCACGCAGTTCGTTGGCACCTTGCGCCAGCAGCCGTTTCGCGGCCTCCGCCGCGCTCAGGCCCTGGTTCAGATCGGATCCCAGCGCCGTGGCCACTGCGGCGGCATCCATCACGGACGCGTCGTCATCCAAGTCGGCCTTTCGGTGTTGCAGCCATCCTGGCGAAGAGGTTGAAACCATGGCACGAGAGGCGCGGGCCTTCAGTGCGCTTGCGCACTTGGACCTTGCCGAGGCGTTGCGCCATGAACGGGCCGACGGGTTGGGTTCGCTGACGCACAGACCCGCTCAGGTGCAGGGCCTACGGTGGCCGCATGAGTTCCGTCGCCGAGCCTTCCCGTGCCCCTGTCCCGGGCACGCCTGCTGCCGTGGCCCCGGTTGTGACGGCGCTGCCCGCGGCGGTC
>JANOAM010000053.1:0-3763 GCA_031411215.1 Betaproteobacteria bacterium | reverse complement strand
TTCGCAGGCGTAGCTGGCCACCACGTGCTGCATCTGCGCTTCCAGTTCGGCGGCGATGCCCAGCGTGTCCTTCAGCACCACGCCCTTCAGGTAGTCCAGGCCGCCTTCCAGGTTGTCGCGCCAGGTGCTGGTGCGCTGCAGCCGGTCGGCGGTGCGCACGTAGAACATCAGGAAGCGGTCGATCATGCGCACCAGCTGGTCCTGGTCCAGGTCCGACGCCAGCAGCTCGGCGTGGCGCGGCTTCATGCCGCCGTTGCCGCAGACGTAGAGGTTCCAGCCCTTGTCGGTGGCGATGATGCCCACGTCCTTGCCCTGGGCCTCGGCGCATTCACGCGTGCAGCCGGAGACGCCGAACTTGATCTTGTGCGGCGCGCGCAGGCCCTTGTAGCGGTTCTCCAGCGCGATGGCCAGACCCACGCTGTCGCCCACGCCGTAGCGGCACCAGGTGCTGCCGACGCAGCTCTTGACCGTGCGCAGCGCCTTGCCGTAGGCGTGGCCGGACTCAAAACCGGCGGCGATCAGCTCTTCCCAGATGAAGGGCAGCTGCTCCACACGTGCGCCGAACAGGTCCACCCGCTGGCCGCCGGTGATCTTGGTGTACAGGCCGTACTTCTTGGCCACCTGACCCACGGCGATCAGGCCATCGGGCGTGACCTCACCACCGGCCATGCGCGGCACCACGGAATAGCTGCCGTCCTTCTGGATGTTGCCCAGGTAGTAGTCGTTGCTGTCCTGCAGGCTGGCCAGTTCCGGCTTCAGCACAAAGTCGTTCCAGCAGGACGCAAACACGCTGGCGGCCACCGGCTTGCAGATGTCGCAGCCCAGGCCCTTGCCGTGTTGGGCGATCAGGTCTTCAAAGCTGCGGATGTGGCCGACACGGACCAGGTGGTAGATCTCCTGGCGTGAATAGGCGAAGTGTTCGCAGACATCGTTGCTGACTGCAATACCTCGCTTGCCCATTTCGGATTTCATGACCTGGGTGACCAGTTGCACGCAGCCGCCGCAGGTGGTGCCGGCCTTGGTGCAGGTCTTGATCGCGCCGATGGTGGTGGCGCCATCCCCAACGGCCGCGCAGATCTGCGCCTTGCTGACGTTGTTGCAGGAGCACAGCTGGGCACTGTCCGGCAGGGCGTCCACACCCAGGCCGGGCTTGGCCTTGCCGTCGCTGCTGGGCAGGATCAGGAATTCCGGGTCGGCGGGCAATGTGATGCCGTTCAAGGCCATCTGGAGCAGCGTGCCGTACTCCGTGGCGTCGCCGACCAGCACGGCGCCCAGCAACTGCTTGCCGTCAACGCTCACCACGATCTTCTTGTAGATCTGGCGCAGGTCGTCGGTGTACTGGAAGGCGCGGCTGCCCGGTGTCTTGCCGTGGGCGTCACCCAGGCTGGCGACATCCACGCCCATCAGCTTGAGCTTGGTGCTCATGTCAGCGCCGACAAAGACCGCTTCGGTCTGACCGGCAATCTGGCGCGCGGCCACACGGGCCATGTCGTAGCCGGGAGCGACCAGGCCAAAGGTCTGCTCGTTCCACGACGCACATTCGCCGATGGCGTAGATGTGGCGGTCGCTGGTGCGGCACTCGCTGTCGATGACCACGCCGCCGCGCGGGCCTATGGCCAATGCGCATTGCCGCGCCAGTTCGTCACGCGGGCGTATGCCGGCGGAGAACACGATCATGTCGGTTTCCAGATGGCTGCCGTCGGCAAACACCATGCGGTGGCGCGCGGTGGCGCCGTCGGTGATCTCCACCGTGTTGCGGCCGGTGTGCACGTGCACGCCCAGGGCTTCGATGCGGGCGCGCAGGATGCGGCCGCCGCCTTCGTCCACCTGCACCGTCATCAGGCGCGGCGCGAACTCCACCACGTGGGTCTCCAGGCCCATGTCGCGCAGTGCCTTGGCGCATTCCAGGCCCAGCAGGCCACCACCGACCACCACACCGCGCTTGGACCGCGCGCCCGCGGCCTTCATGGCCTCCAGGTCTTCGATGGTGCGGTAGACGAAGCAGCTGTCACGATCGCGCCCCGGCACGGATGGCACGAAGGGGTTGGAGCCGGTGGCCAGCACCAGCTTGTCGTAGGGCAGCACTTCACCGTCGGCCGTGGTGACGAGCTGCGTGCGGCGTTCGATGGCAATGGCCCTGGCGGCCAGGCGCAGGGTGTAGCCGGTGCGCTGGAAGAAGCCGGGTTCGACCAGCGACAGGTCGTCGGCCGTCTTGCCGGAGAAGAACTCGGACAGGTGCACACGGTCGTAGGCGGCGCGCGGCTCTTCGCACAGCACCGTGACTTCGGCGCCCTGCAGCCCGGTCTCGGCCAGGCTCTCCACGAACTTGTGGCCCACCATGCCGTGGCCGACAACGACGATCTTCATCTGGACTCTTTCAGGGTTGCGGCAGCGCTGCGCCTGACCTGGTCCCGGAGGGCATGAGTCAGACACCGACGGCAAGCGTCGAAAGCGGGGAGGGGGTTACGGCCTCTTTGCAACTGGGCCGCCGACGGCGCAGGAATCTGGCCGTCAGACTTCGCCGTCATTGGCAAAGCCTGTGTGTGAACTTCTGCGATCAACTGGGCGTTGGGCCCGGGCTGTGCAGCGTCAACGCGTGCAAGGCTTGTGCCAGGGCGCTGTGCCCGGTAGAGCCGCTGTGACCCGTGCAGATCTGCACCAGTTGAAGGCCGTGCCGCACGATCCGGGAGAGACCGACCGCTGACGGTGTACGGTGTTGGTGCCGCCCCGCTGGCCTGCCGGCTGATCAGCCCGCTGCGGTACCGTCGCGGCTGGACATGCCCAAGCAGCCCCCACCATGACCCAGCCCGACGCCTTCCAGGACCTGCCCTCCCTCATCCGCGCCCATGCGTCAGCCCGGCCCACCGCGGCCGCGCTGCGCCAGGGCGGGACGCTGCTGAGTTACGCGGAATTCCACGCCCGCATGGACCGCGTCGCCGCCACGCTGCAGCGGGCCGGCTTCCAGCCCGGCGACGCACTGGCCGTGTGCGCCGGCACCAGCACCGACTACGTGGCGCTGTTCCTGGGCGCGCTGCGTTCGGGCGTGGTGGTGGCACCGCTGGCGCCCAGTTCCACCGCACAGCAGTTGCTGGACATGGTGAAGGACGCCGACGCGCGCCTGGTCTTCATCGACAGCAGCACGGCGGGCTTGGGCGTGGCCTGGCCGGTGCCCACCGTGTCTCTGGACGCGGCGGCCTTCGAGGCCTGGTTGCAGCCTGTGGGCAGCACACCGGTGCCCGTGGTCATTGACCCCGCCTGGCCTTTCAACATCATCTATTCGTCCGGCACCACGGGCACGCCCAAGGGCATCGTGCAGCCGCATGCCATGCGCTGGGCGCACATCCAGCGTGCGGGGCTGTCGGGCGGGCTGTCGGCTTACGACGCGGACACGGTGACCATGATCGCCACGCCGCTGTACAGCAACACCACGCTGGTGTGCCTGATCCCCACGCTGGCCTATGGTGGCTGCGATTTTAGAAAAGATAAGCAGAAAGAAGAATAATAGTAGGCAACTGTAGTTCTACCTAAAATGAGTTTAGGACAAAATTCAACAACAGTTGTTCACCTCTATCGGTCTCAAATTGCACGCTACATAAAGGTACATTCATTCATAAAAAATATTTCATCTTTTTTATGTGATTCATCCTCTAGCATTTGTGGTAAGAAAAATTTATGGAATTTGCCTTCGGCAAATTGCGCTAGAATTCGCCACAGGCGAATTCCTACAGCCACCCAATTTATTCGTAATCTTTCTTTGTTACTT
>JANOAM010000052.1:0-3572 GCA_031411215.1 Betaproteobacteria bacterium | reverse complement strand
GCTGATGGGCATGATCATGCGCAACTCGGTGATCCTGATCGACCAGATCGAGCAGGACCGATCGCGTGGCGTGCCCACCTGGACGGCCATCGTCGAAGCGGCCGTGCGGCGTTTCCGCCCCATCGTGCTGACGGCCGCTGCAGCCGTGCTGGCCATGATCCCGCTGTCGCGCAGCGTGTTCTGGGGCCCGATGGCGGTGGCCATCATGGGCGGCCTGATCGTGGCCACCGTGCTGACACTGCTGGCGCTGCCGGCGATGTACGCGGCCTGGTTCCGCGTCAAGCCGCCCGAGGCCGAGGCGAGCTGAAGTGGCCTGAGGAAAACGCCCGGCGGGCGGGGCGGCTGGCTGCGGCTAAAATCCGCAGCTTTGCCGCCGCGTCGGCGCACCACCTGCGCGGGTGGCGAAATTGGTAGACGCACCAGGTTTAGGTCCTGACGCCTTCACGGGCGTGTCGGTTCGAGTCCGATCCCGCGCACCATTGCCAGCTGCATCCACCCAGCTGACCTTCCCCAGACACCCACAGAAGACACCATGGCCGTCCAAGTTGAAACCCTAGAGAAGCTCGAGCGTCGCATCACCCTCACGGTGGCCTCCGACGTCATCAATGGCGAGGTGGAGAACCGCCTCAAGCGCCTGTCGCGCACGGTCAAGGCCGACGGCTTCCGCCCCGGCAAGGTGCCGATGAGCGTGGTCTCGCAGCGCTACGGCTACAGCGTGCAATACGAAGTGGTCAACGACCGCATCGGCCAGGCGTTCAACGAGGCCGCCACCGAAGCGCAACTGCGTGTCGCTGGCCAGCCCCGCATCACGCAGAAGGACGACGCGCCGCAGGGCCAGCTGTCCTTTGACGCCGTGTTCGAGGTCTACCCCGACGTCAAGCTGGGTGACCTGACGACGGTGCAAGTGGAGCGTGTAAGCACCGAAGTCAGCGAAGCCGCCATCGACCGCACGGTGGACATCCTGCGCAAGCAGCGCCGCACGTTCGGCCTGCGCCCGGCGGCCGAAGGCGCCGTGGAAACCGACCGTGTCACCATCGACTTCGAAGGCAAGATCGACGGCGAGCCTTTCTCCGGCGGCAAGGCCGAAGCCTTCCAGTTCACCATCGGCGAAGGCCAGATGCTGGAGCAGTTCGACCAGGCTGTGCGCGGCATGAAGGTCGGCGAAAGCAAGACCTTCCCGCTGCAGTTCCCGGCCGAATACCACGGCAAGGACGTGGCCGGCAAGGAAGCCGACTTCCTGGTGACGGTCAAGAAGATCGAAGCCGCCAACCTGCCCGCTGTGGACGAAGTTTTCGCCAAGGCCCTGGGCATCAAGGACGGTACGGTCGAAGCGCTGCGCGACGACGTCAAGAAGAACCTGGAACGTGAAGTGAAGTTCCGCGTCATCGCCCGCAACAAGGGTGCCGTGATGGAGGCGCTGGCCGCCAGTGCTGAACTGGAACTGCCCAACGCTTTGGTCGCCACCGAGACCGAACGCCTGATCGAGGGCGCGCGTGCTGATCTGAAGCAGCGCGGTGTGAAGGACGCGGAAACCGCGCCTATCCCCGCCGAGATCTTCAAGCCGCAAGCCGAGCGCCGTGTGCGCCTGGGCTTGGTGGTGGCCGAGCTGGTGCGCAAGAACAGCCTGCAGGCCAAGCCAGACCAGTTGCAGAAACACATCGAAGAACTGAGCCAGAGCTACGAGAAGCCTTCTGAGGTGATGCGCTGGTATCTGGGTGACCGGCAGCGCATGGCAGAAGTGGAAGCCGTCGTCATCGAGAACAACGTGACCGAATTCGTCCTGGCTCAGGCGAAGGTCGTGGACAAGGTGCTACCGTTCGACGAACTTATGACGGCTGCCTGACCCCCACGCTCCCTGCGGTCGCTGCCCCCCGAGGGGGCGCATGCAGCAGACCGGCGGAGCCGGTTCCGCGCATGACCTTGAAAGGAATTCAATGAGCTATACCGAGACCACTGGCCTGGGCATGGTGCCCATCGTGATCGAGCAGTCGGGGCGTGGCGAACGCGCCTACGACATCTACAGTCGGCTGCTGCGTGAGCGCATCATCTTCCTGGTCGGCCCGGTCAACGACGGCACGGCCAATCTGGTGGTGGCGCAGATGCTGTTCCTGGAGAGCGAGAACCCGGACAAGGACATCTTCCTGTACATCAACAGCCCCGGCGGCAGCGTCAGCGCCGGCCTGTCGATCTACGACACGATGAACTTCATCAAGCCCGACGTTTCCACGCTGTGCATGGGTATGGCCGCCAGCATGGGCAGCTTCCTGTTGATGGCGGGCGCCAAGGGCAAACGCTCCGCGCTGCCCAATGCGCGCGTCATGATCCACCAGCCCAGCGGCGGCGCCCAGGGCATGGCCTCGGACATCGAAATTCAAGCCCGCGAGATCATCAAGACCCGCGAGCAGCTGAACAAGATTTACGCCGACCGCACCGGCCAGACGGTGGAGAAGATTACCGCCGACATGGATCGGGACATGTGGATGTCGCCCGCTGAGGCCAAGGACTACGGCCTCATCGACCAGGTGCTCGATAAGCGCGCCTGAGCGGCTCCAAAGCACTGACAGAGCCCCGTTTTGGGGCTCTTTTCACTTCCCAAGCACCCCAGGGCTTTGTTCTATGATGGGTGCTGGTTTTTTGCTCACCTCACCAGCGCACTCACCGCACCGCACACATGGCCGACAAGAAGGGCGCCTCCGGCGAAAAGGTCCTCTACTGCTCCTTCTGCGGCAAGAGCCAGCATGAGGTGAAGAAGCTCATCGCGGGCCCGTCGGTCTTCATCTGCGATGAGTGCATCGAGCTGTGCAACGACATCATTCGCGATGAAGTGCCGGCCGAAGGCACTTCAGCCAAGCCGACCAAGAGCGACCTGCCGATACCGAGCGAGATCAAGGCCAGCCTGGACAACTACGTCATCGGCCAGGATGTCGCCAAGCGCACGCTCAGCGTGGCGGTCTACAACCACTACAAGCGCCTCAAGCACATGGGCGCCAACGCGTCCAAGGACGAGGTGGAACTGACCAAGAGCAACATCCTGCTGATCGGCCCGACCGGCTCCGGCAAGACGCTCCTGGCGCAGACCCTGGCACGCCTGCTCAACGTGCCCTTCGTGATCGCGGACGCCACCACGCTGACCGAAGCCGGCTATGTGGGTGAGGACGTTGAAAACATCATCCAGAAGCTGCTGCAGAACTGCAACTACGACGTCGAGCGTGCGCAGCGCGGCATCGTCTACATCGACGAAATCGACAAGATCAGCCGCAAGGCCGACAACCCCAGCATCACACGCGACGTCTCGGGTGAAGGCGTGCAGCAGGCGCTTTTGAAGCTTGTCGAAGGCACGATGGCCAGCGTGCCGCCGCAAGGCGGGCGAAAGCACCCGAACCAAGACTTCCTGCAGATCGACACGACGAACATCCTGTTCATCTGCGGCGGCGCGTTCGACGGTCTCGAGAAGGTCATCCAGAACCGATCTGAAAAATCCGGCATCGGCTTCGCTGCCAATGTGAAGAGCAAGGCCGATCGCAAGGTGAGCGAGGTGTTCCGCGAAGCCGAGCCCGAGGATCTGATCAAGT
>JANOAM010000051.1:0-9208 GCA_031411215.1 Betaproteobacteria bacterium | reverse complement strand
GGATCAGCTGCACCAGCAACTCCGCCGCGCGCGGGTGCTTGACGTCCAGCGTCAGGCTTTCCTTGCTGCGGTTGGTCCACACGAAGTGCGAAGCCAGGCCCTTCACGCGCTGGTCATAGCCGCGTGCGAAGTCGCCGACCACCGGACGTTCGACCTTGATGACACGGGCCCCCAGGTCGGCCAGCTGGCGCGTGGCAAAGGGCGCCGCGATGGCCTGCTCCAGAGAGACGACCGTGAGGCCTTTGAGGGGTTGCATGCTCAGGCTTTCAGCGTCGCGACCGCGTCCATCGTCAGCCAGCCTTCGTGGTCCTGCGCCCAGAGCTTGACGGTGTTGCCGTCACGCTGGCCGTTGACCTGGAACGGGTGCAGGTCGAAGGTCGGGCGCACGGCCTTGAAGCGGAAGCTGGTGACCTCGGCGTCGGGTGCGTGGCGGCGCAGCAGGTCCATCAGCAGCGTGGCGATGAGAGGGCCGTGCACGATGAGGCCCGGGTAGCCCTCCACCTCCGTCACGTACTGGCGGTCGTAGTGGATGCGGTGGCCGTTGAAGGTGAGTGCGCTGTAGCGGAACAGCAAGACATCGTCCGGCACGATCGTGCGCTGCCATGCGGCGCCGCTGGGTGCTGCCGCAGGCGGCGGCTCCACGTCGCCGGGTTGTTTGGCCTCGCGGTAGACGATGTCGTGGAACTCGGTCAGCGCCGGGTCTGCCGCACCGTTGCAGCGCAGTTCGTGCCGCACCTTCACGAACACCAGCTTGCCGGTGCGGCCTTCCTTCTCCGTGACGTCGGCAATGGTGCTGGTACGGGCCACCGCGTCGCCCACTTTCAGCGGACCGTGCCACTCGAACTGGCTGCCCGCCCACATGCGACGCGGCAGCGGCACCGGGGGCAGGAAGCCACCGCGTTTGGCGTGGCCGTCGGCGCCGATCTCACTTTGCCGGTGCAGCGGCAGGAAGTACAGCCAGTGCCACAGCGGCGGCAAGGGCGCGCCTGCGGTCACCAGCAGGGCTGGGTGGTCCAGCGTGGCGTTGAGCGCCAGCACCGGCGTCGGGTTGAAGCTGTCGTGAACCGTCTCGCTGCGGCCCACCCAGTCGCTCAGCTTGTTCATGCGGTGCCCTGTCAGAAGCTGTAGCGGATGCCGGCTTCGTTGCCGCTGGAGTCCTTGCCACCCACCAGGCCCGTGGGGCCGCCAGGCACCTGGAAAGTGGCCACGCCGTCGTTGTTGATGCGTGAGTATGTCGCGTACAGCGCGCTGCGTTTGCTCAGGTTGTAGACCCAGCCCAGGCCCAGTTGGCGGGCGTCATTGGCGTCGATGGCGGTGCTGCCGACGCGGCCAGCCAGGTTGACCTTCAGCAGCGACGCCTTGACCTCGTGGGCGCCCAGGGTCACCACGCCGGACAGGATCAGGTCGGTCTGCTGGCTGCTCGCCTGCTTGAACTGCCGCCAGGCCAGATTGACGCGCACCGGGTTCATCGTGAAGCTGCCGCCGATGGCCGTGTCCTTGAACTTGCCGGTCAACGTGGCGCCGTTTTCAGTGACCGTCTGCGCGGCCGATAGCGACACCGGTCCGCCCGACCAGCCGATGCGGCCGCCGATGGTCTTGTTGTCGGCGGCGGTGCTGCCTTCGGCCGCGGCCACCAGCAACTGGCCCTCCACGCCGCCCAGACCGGCGGGCAGGAAATACTGGATGGCATTGCTGGCGCGGACGGTGGTGTTGGCGTTGCTGCCAAAGGCGCTGCGTATCGGCCCCAGCGGCGTGGCCGAGACCCCGTTGTTGCTGCCCGCCACGCCCACGTAGCTGAAGGGATCGAAGCGGCTCCAGCCCACGTAGCTGGGCACGAAGTCGCGGCCCAGGCGCAGTTCACCGGCGGCCTTGCTCACCAGGCTGACGGTGGCGCGGCGGTCCCAGAAGCCGCCCGTGGCGGCGCCGGTGTCCACCGCCAGGCCGTGTTCCAGCCAGAAGCTGGCGGCCAGGCCGGCGGCCAGGTCTTCCGTGCCACGCACGACCAGCCGGCTGGTGCTGTTGGACCCGCTGACCAGGCTCTTGATGGAGCCCTTGTCTTCGTTGCTGACGCTGCGTGCGGCGGCGTCCATGATGCCGGTGATGAGCACGCTGCTCTGGGCTTGCGCGCCGCTGGCTGCCGCTGCGCAGGCCAGTGCGCAGGCCGTGGTGATGAGGTTCGTGTTCATGTCGTGTCTCCGATGGTTGTTGTCGTTCAGTCCGCGGTGAGCTTGGCCTTCTGCACCACGCCCTTCCACTTGACGATTTCGCTCTTCACCAGCGCACCCAGTTGTTCGGGTGTGCTGGTCTCGACATCGGCGCCGTGGTCTTCAATGCGCTTGATGGTGTCCTTGTCGGTCAGCACCTGCAGCAGCGCCTGGTTGATCTGGGCGATGACGGCCTTGGGTGTTTTGGCCGGCGCAAAGAGGCCGTACCACTGCATCACGTCGACGCCGTCCACACCTGCTTCCTTGAGCGTGGGCACGTCGGGCAGCGCGGCGCTGCGCTTGGGCCCGGCGATGGCTAGGGCGCGCAACTTGCCGCTCTTCACATGCGGGTAGGCGGTGAACAGGCTGGGGAACATGACCTGCGTCTGCCCGCCAATGGTGTCGCTGATGGCCGGGGCTGATCCCTTGTAGGGCACACCCAGCATCACCACACCGGCGTTCAGCTTGAAGAGTTCGGCCGCGTAGTGCGGCGCCGTGCCGTTGCCGGCACTGGCGTAGGTGTACCTGTCGGGCTTGGCCTTCAGCTGGGCCACCAGGTCGCGCACATCCTTGAAGGGCGCGTTGGCCGTGGCCACCATCAGCGTGGGTGAGTAGCCGACCAGACCTATCGGTTCGAAGTCCGCCACCGGGTCGTAGCGCAGCTTCTGCAGCGCCGGGTTCATGCCGTGCGTGGCGATGTAGCCGAACATCAGCGTGTGGCCGTCAGCCGGTGCACGCGCAACAAACTCGCTGGCGATGCTGCCGTTGGCGCCGGCCCGGTTGTCGATGATGATGGTCTGGCCCAACAGCGGCCCCAGCTTCTGCGCAATGGTGCGGGCCATGGCGTCGTTGCCGCCGCCCGCCGCCGTGGGCACGACGATGGTGATGGCCTTGCTGGGGTAGGCGGCCAGCGCGGCCGGTGCGGCGGCCGTGAGGGCCGCGGCCAGCAGCGGCGCTGCCAGGTGCTTGATGGGGTTCATGGGTTTGTCTCCTGCAAATTCGGGTTGGGTGGAAAACACGTAGGCCGGGATCTGCAGTTCGCCCTGCAGGATCTTTCGTGCCGTGCGCACCAGCGCAGCGCGGCGGATGGCGGCCTGGTCGCCGTGGCCTTCAATCTCCACGGCGACGTTGATGCGGCCTTGCGGGTGCAGCACGGCCACGTCGCGCAGCCCGGGCTGCTGCAGCGTGCTGCTGGCGACCGTGCCGGGCAGCGCGAAGGCCGCGCTGACGCCGATGGCGCCGGTGACGGCATGGCTGGCGTGGCATCGCCGGGGTGTGAAGTAGCGGCTGGTGATGCTGTGGTCGTCGTGGCCGGTGCTTATCAGCACGGGCTTGGGCACCACGCTCATGCTGACATCACCCAGGCCCATGGCTGCGCCAGCGGCGATGCGCAGGCTTTCGATGCGCGCCAAGAGCACCCGGTTGGCGTCCAGTTCGGCCGGTGACTCGCGGCCGGTCACGCCCAGGTCCATAGCCTTGACGATCATCAGCGGCATGGCCGCGTCTATGCAGGTCACGGCCACGCCGTCGATCACGTCAATGCGCTTGCCGGTGGGGAAGACGGAGCCCGTCACCGCGCCCCAGGCGTCCAGGAAGTCCAGCTGGATGGCGGCGGCCGTGCCGGCCACGCCGTCAATGCCGGTGCTGCCGGCGTAGGTGACGCGGCCACCCGGTGTCTGCACCGTGACGTTGATGCGCGAGCGGGTGTTGACGTTGAACACCCGCACCGTCGTCGTGCCCAGTTGCGCGGGCACCAGGCCCTGCTCGATGGCAAACGGCCCCACGCCCGACAGCATGTTGCCGCAGTTGGGCCGCGTGTCCACACTGTGCTGGCCGACACCGACCTGCGCGAACAGGTAGTCCACGTCGCAGCCGGGCTGGCTGCTGCGCGACACGATGGCGACCTTGCTGGTCAGCGTGCTGCCGCCGCCCACGCCGTCCACCTGCAGCAGGTCGGACGCGCCGATGGCGCCGATCAGCGCCTCGTCACGCGCCGTGTCGCCCAATGGCAGCCAGTGGCGCAGGAAGAAGGGGCCGCGGGAGGTGCCGGCGCGCATCAGGACGCAGGGGAGGGTGATGGGTTTCATGACGGAACGGATGGTGGCGCCGGCACCCGCGTTTGTGAATTGCATAGATCAAATGCATTGATCGACAATGAACATCAATCCAAGGAGCTGAGCCGTGGCCATCAACTTCGACCTCAACGACCTGCAGGCCTTCCGCGCCGTGGCGGAACTGGGCAACTTCCGCCGCGCGGCCGAGGCCGTGCACATCAGCCAGCCGGCCTTCAGCCGCCGCATCGAAAAGCTGGAAGACGCGCTCGGTGTGCGCCTGATGGACCGCACCACACGCCGTGTCACGCTGACCACCGTGGGCCGTGACTTTGCGAAGAAGGTGCAGACCCTGCTGGACGACCTGGACAGCACGCTGCTGGGCCTGCGCGGCGTGGCGGCCACGCGCATGGGCGTGGTGACCGTGGCGTGTGTGCCGTCCACCGTCTACTACACGGTGTCCCGTGTGGTGCAGGTGTTCCGCCAGGCCTACCCGCGCATCCGCGTGAAAGTGATGGACGCCGGCGCCAACGAGGTGCTGGCCGCCGTGGTGCGCGGTGAGGCCGATTTCGGTCTCAACTTCATAGGCAGCCAGGAGCCGGGTGTGGACTTCCAGCCGCTGGCCGAAGACCGCTTCGTGCTGGCCTGCCGGCGTGACCACCCGCTGGCCCGCCGCCGGCGTGTGGCCTGGGCCGAACTGGCGGCGCATGACCTGGTGGCGGTGTCGCAGACCTCGGGCAACCGCCTGCTGATCGACCAGGCCCTGGCCGCCCAGAACCTGCAGTTGCCCAGCGTCTGCGAGGCCCAGCACGTCACCGGGCAACTGGGCCTGGTGGAGGCAGGTCTGGGTGTCGCCGCAGTGCCCGCCATGGCCATGCCGGGGCGCACGCACCCGGTGCTGGCCAGCGTGCCGCTGGATACGCCGGTGGTGACAAGGCAGGTTGGCCTGATCCGCCGCAGCGCGCGCACGCTGGCGCCGGCGGCGCAGGCCTTGTTCGATGCATTTGCGGCTGAAGCGAAAACCACCCGCCGCAGGACCTGAGCCAGGCCAGCCCTGCGCTGCGCGCGCCGGCGCAACCGGTGGCCTTGTCAGGCGGCGTGCGGCTCCTGCCGTGGCTGGTGCAGCACCGATTCCGGCACCGCATGCAGCCCCCACACGATGCGCAGCCGCGCCAGCAACCACAGCACCATGTAGGTCAGATCCACTTCCCACCAGCGGAAGCCGGCGCGTGCGGCCAGCATGTAGCGG
Source organism: Betaproteobacteria bacterium (assembly GCA_031411215.1). Classification (GTDB taxonomy): domain Bacteria; phylum Pseudomonadota; class Gammaproteobacteria; order Burkholderiales; family Burkholderiaceae_C; genus Rubrivivax. The sequence goes on along the minus strand of JANOAM010000051.1, from coordinate 3,704 downwards.
TGGTGGTTGTTGTGCCAGCTGGCACCCATGGTGGGCAGGGCCAGCAGCCAGGAATTGGTGGTGCTGTCGTCGGTGTCAAAAGGCCGCGGATTCAGCCAGCCGGGCTTGCGGCCGTGTGTCACCGTGTTGACGCAGAAGGCTGCGTGCAGGGCCAGCACCGTGGGCAGGAAGAAGGCCCAGACCATGGCCGGGCCCGCCATGCCGGTGCGGCCGAAGAGCGTGGTGTACTGGCCCAGCAGCGCGGTGGCCAGCAGCAGCCCCAGCGGGAACACCATGTGCCAGCGGTTGATCCAGACCAGCTCCGGGTAGCGGGACAAGTCCTTCACCGCGTCCAGGTTGGTGTCCACCGTCTCAGCGCGCATCAGCCAGCCCATGTGGGCGGCCCAGAAGGAATGCGCGACGGGCGAATGCACGTCCTCGGCCGTGTCGGAATAGCGGTGGTGTGCCCGGTGGTGCATGGCCCACCAGAGCGGCCCGCGCTGGCCGCTGGTGGCCACCAGCACCGCCAGCCCAAACTGCACCGGGCGGCTGGTCTTGAAGGCGCGGTGCGAGAAGTAGCGGTGCGCCGCGCCTTCAAAGGCAAAGACACGCCACAGGTAACCCACCAGTGCGGCCCAGCCCAGCTCCGGCGTGTAGGGCACAAAGAACACGCCCAGGCAGGCCAGGTGGGAAATGACGATGCGGGCCTTCACCACCTGGTGGCTTTCCGCGTGCTGGATGCCCGTGAGCTGCATGGAGCTGGTCCCTTCGTCCCGTGTGAACGTGAACTTTCTCACGCCTGGGTGGGTGGGGGACCTATACCTCGGCAGCTTTTTTCAGTCAGTCGAAGGATTCCGTGTCCACCTCGCCACGGGCCTGGGCGCCGTAGCGGTTGCCTGAAACAGTTTGTGTGTTGATGAGGGCCGACAGCGTCGCCAGCACCTCAGCTGGCACGGTCAGGTCGGCTGCGGCGTTGTTGTCGCGCAGGTGCTGCAGGTTGGTCGTGCCGGGGATGGGCAGCACGTGGTCACCCTGGGCCAGCAGCCAGGCCAGCGACAGCTGCGCCAGCGTGCAGCCGGCCTGCTGCGCCAGCGAGCGGGCCTGGTGGTGCAGGGCGACATTGGCCTCCCAGTTCGGCGCCAGGAAACGGGGCATGCCCAAGCGGAAGTCCTTGGGGTCCAGGTTGGCCACATCGGGCAGCACGTCGGTGAGGAAGCCGCGGGCCACGGGACTGAACGCGACAAACGCGGCGCCGATGTCGCGGCAGGCCTGCAGCCCCGCGATTTCCGGGTTGCGGGTCCAGGGGCTGTACTCGGTCTGCAATGCAGCAATCGGGTGCACGGCATGCGCGCGCCTGAGCGTGATGGCGGAGACCTCCGACAGGCCGATGGCGCGCACCTTGCCCGCCTGCACCAGACGCGACAGCTCACCCACGCTGTCTTCGATGGGCACACGCTTGTCCCAGCGGTGCAGGTAGTAGAGGTCGATGACCTCGGTCTGCAGGCGGCGCAGGCTGTCTTCGCAGTCACGCCGCAGGGCGTCGGGGCGACCGTCCATCACGCGCTGCAACGCGCCGCCCGGACCCACCGGCTGCCCGCCCAGGCCGCCCTTGCTGCACAGCACGATGCGCTGGCGGTGGGGCTTCAACACACGACCCACCAGCGTCTCGTTGTGGCCAAAGCCGTAGAGCGCGGCGGTGTCGAACAGCGTCACGCCGAGGTCCAGCGCGGTCAACAGCAGCCGTTCGCTGTCTTCCGCGGAAGGCGGGTGGCCGTAGGCGTGGCTCAGGTTCATGCAGCCCAGGCCGATGGCGGGCACGGTGAAACCGGCGATGGAGCGCGTTGCTATCATGGCTTGCACACTTTGAATCAGCTGGGTAAATCAACAAGAGATGGCCATCGAAAGTACCACGGCGCTGGAGGTCCGCGGTCTCGTCACCTCGTTTCGCACACCCCGCGGCATGCTGCGCGCGGTGGATGGCTTGTCGCTGAAGGTGCCGGCCGGCAAGACGTTGTGCATCGCCGGTGAGTCGGGCTGCGGCAAGAGCGTCACCGCGCTGTCGGTGATGGGCCTGCTGCCCGACACCGCCCACATCGACGCGGGCCAGATCCTCTTCAACGGCCGTGACCTGCTGAAGCTGCCGGCCGCTGACCGCCGCCTGCTGCGCGGCCGCGAACTGGCGATGATCTTCCAGGAGCCCATGACGGCGTTGAACCCCGTGCTGAGCGTGGGCGAGCAGATTGCCGAGGTCTACCGCATCCACGGCACGGCCAGCAAGGACCAGGCGCGCCAGCGTGCGTTGCAGATGCTGGAGCAGGTGAAGATCCCGGACGCGGTGCGCCGCTATGGTGAGTACCCGCACCAGTTGAGCGGCGGCATGAAGCAGCGCGTGATGATCGCCATGGCGCTGGCGCAGGGACCCCAACTGCTGATCGCCGACGAGCCGACCACGGCGCTGGACGTGACCATCCAGGCCCAGGTGTTGAACCTGCTGTCCGACTTGCAGCGTGAACTGGGCATGGCCATCGTCTTCGTCACCCATGATCTGGCCGTGGTGGCGCAGATCGCCGACGAGGTGCTGGTGATGTACGCCGGCAAGGTGGTGGAACAGGCCGGCGTGACGGACCTGTTTGAACGCCCGGCCCACCCCTACACGCAGGGCCTGCTGGCGGCGCGGCCGCAGCCGGGCCGCACGCGGCATGACGGTGTGCCGCTGAATGTCATCCCGGGCAGCCTGCCGGCTTTGCACGAACGTGGCCAGGGCTGCCAGTTCCGTGCGCGTTGCCCGAAGGCGCATGCCCGTTGCGAACAGGCCGAGCCCTTGTTGCAGGCTGTGAATGGCCAGGCGTCGCATCAAGCCGCCTGCCACCTGCTCGACCCGGCATGAGTGCGACTCCGCTGCTGCAGGCCCAGGGCCTGGACATGCACTTCCCCATCACCGGCGGGTTGATGAAGAAGGAAGTCGGCCGTGTGCGCGCGGTGACGGGCGTGGACCTGGTGCTGCACCCGGGTGAGGTGCTGGGCATCGTCGGCGAATCCGGCTGCGGCAAGACGACCTTGGCGCGCGCGCTGGCCGGACTGTATGCCCCGACACGCGGCACCGTGCACTTTGACGGGCAGGACGTGGCCGGCATGACGGCCGCGCAGCGGCGCGACATGACGCGGCGTGTGCAGATGGTCTTCCAGGACCCGTTTGCGTCGCTCAACCCGCGTCAACGGGTGGGCGACATCCTGGCCCTGCCGTTTGAATTGCACGGCCTGCCGCCCGGTGCGACGAAGCAGCAACGTGTGGCCGAACTGCTGCAACTGGTCGGCCTGGACCCGGCCACTGCCACACGCTGGCCGCACGAATTTTCCGGCGGCCAGCGCCAGCGCATAGGCATTGCGCGCGCGCTGGCGCTGAAGCCCGATGTGGTGGTGCTGGACGAACCGCTGTCGGCGCTGGACATGTCCATCCAGAGCCAGGTGCTGAACCTGCTGGTGCAGCTGCAGCAGCAGTTCCAGCTGTCCTACCTGTTCGTGTCGCACGACCTGTCGGTGGTGCAGTACCTCTGCGACCGCGTGGCCGTGATGTACCTGGGCCGTGTGGTCGAGACCGGCAGCACGGCCGAGCTGTTCGCCGACCCGCAGCATCCGTATACGCAGAGCCTGCTGGCTGCGGCACCGGACATCAACCCGCGCCAGCGCCGCCAGCAAGCGCCGCTGCAGGGCGACGTGCCCAGCCC
>JANOAM010000050.1:0-6157 GCA_031411215.1 Betaproteobacteria bacterium | reverse complement strand
CGACGGGCTTCCGTCGCACGCGGGTTTGCGCCCACCCACCAGCGCACGGGCGACAACAGCCCCTGGCGCGCCAGCATGCGGTAGGCGTTGCTGAGGTCCAACAGAGTCACGTCCGCGCTGCCCAGGGCCAGCGCGTGGCCGTGGAAACCGGCGGTGTCGGACAGGCGCAGGCCGGCGCGGTTGAAGCCGTCGAACAGGCTTTCCGGGCCCAGCATCGCGGCCACGCGCACAGCCGGCACGTTGAGGCTGCTGGCCAGCGCCAAACGCACGCTGACCGGGCCGCGGTAGGCGTGGTCGTAGTTCTGCGGCTGGTACAGCGCGCCCCCGTTGTTGGTCCCACCGTTGGACTGCAACTGCAGGGGCGAATCGTCCAGCACGCTGGCCGGCGTGATGAGCCGCCGCTGCAGCGCCAATGCATAGAGCAGCGGCTTGAGCGTGGACCCGGGCTGGCGCCGTGCCTGCACGAAGTCCACGTCGGCTGCCGACGACGAGCCCGCACCGGCCGAGCCCACATAGGCCAGCACCGCACCGCTGTCGTTGTCCAGCACCAGCACCGCGCCGTCTTCGACATTGCGGCCACGCAGTTCGGCCAGTTGGCGGCGCAGCGCGGCGCTGGCGGCGCGCTGCAGCGGCGCGTCCAGCGTGCTCATGAAGGCGCGTGGAGCGCTGCCTCGTGCGGGTGTCGTGGATGACGCCTGCGCAGCCATCAACCGCGCCAGATGCGGCGCCACGGTTTCGCCCAGCGGTGGGCCGGGCCGGCGCGCCAGCGCCTGGTCCAGCGTCACGCCCAGGCCATCGCAACCTTGCGCTTGTTGCTTCAGCAGTTCGCAGGCCCGCTTGTGCAGCGCAGTGCTGTTGGCATTGGGTGCACGCACCATCGCGACCAGGATGGCGGCCTCCTGCGTGTCCAGGCCGCTGGCGTGTTTGCCGAAGAGCTGTTGCGCGGCGGCTGGTACACCCAGCAGTTCGCCACGCAGCGGCACCTGGTTGAGGTAGGCCTCCAGGATCTGCGACTTGGTCCACGACCGCTCCAGGTCTTGCGCGCGCAGCATCTGCTGCAGCTTGGTGGCCACGCTGCGGCCACCGGACGGACGTGCCAGGTCGTCGTCAATCAGGCCGGCCAGTTGCATCGTCAGCGTGGACGCGCCGCGCGTGCTCTGGTTCCAGGCATTGCCCCAGGCGCTGGCCGCCAATGCACGCCAGTCCACGCCAGCGTGGTCCCAGAAGCGGCGGTCTTCGCTCAGCAGCAGCGCATGGCGCAGCGCGGGCGACATCTGCTCCACGGAGACCCAGGGTGCACGCCGCGCGGTCTTGTCGATGCGCACCGTGGCCAGCACGGTGCTGCCGTCGCGCGCCAGCAGCGGCACGTCAGACGGCGCATGCGCGGCGCGCACGGCGTCGAAGCCAGGCACCGCCCAGGCCTGCGCCGCAGCGCAGAGCAGGGCCGTGGCAACGACTCTGCGCATCACGGCTGCACGGTCCAGTCCGCGTTGGGCAATTCGCCGAAGGTCTCTGGCGCGTACATGGCTTCCACGCGTGTGGGCGGCAGTTTGAATTGACCGCTGCTGTTCAGGCGCAGCGTGTACTCCAGCACCTGCTTGCCGCGTGGCATGAAGTTGAAGTAGCCGCGCCAGCTGTCAAAAGTCCGCTCTTCATACGAGGGCCAAGCACGTCCTTCGCGCGCGCTTCCCACATTCGCACCTTGTGTGGCGATGGCGGAGTCTCGGCCCAAGCCACCCTCGCCACCCAGCACCGTGGCGCCGGTGGGGATGGGGTCGGCGACCACCACCCAACTCATGTCACCTACCGCGTCCACTTCCAGCCGCACGCGCACGATGTCGCCGCGTGTCCAGGCATTCGGCTGTTTGCGTTCCACCGCGCTGACGGTCTTGGTGATGCGGTAGCCCGCGAACAGCGGCGCCTTCAGCGGCACGGCGGCCAGCGCTTGCACGGTGAGCCACGGGCGGCCCGTGCCTTCTTGTTTGGCGGTCAATGGCGCGGCCGTTGGCAACGGCAGGGACACGACCTCGCCGCCCGGCTTGGCGGCCCAGTCCACGCTGCGTGTGCTGCCGGCCAGCGCCAAGGTGCTGCGGCCGGTGATGGGCGTCTTCTCGAAGGCCGCAGCAAAACGCTCCAGCGCCAGCACGCCCCACAGGTTGGCCGTGGTGGTGAGCCATGCGCCACGCTTCTGCCGTGCGAGTGTGCCGTTGACGATGGCGGGCACGTCGTCCTTCCACGCCGGCAGTTCGCTGGCGGCCAGCAGCAGCCGCGCGGCGTTGGCGTCGGGGCCGTCCATCAGCCACCACCAGTCGTCAGACTCTTCGGTGGTGAACTTCAGGGTCGTGCCGCCTGCAATCAAACGGCTGCGCACCAGGCGCTGCAGTTCATCCAGCCGCGCCGCACGTTCGGGCAGAGACTCGACGCGGCGGTACAGGCTCCAGGCGTCCAGCAGTGCCGACGTGGGCCAGGCGGCCGGTGCCCAGGCGATGCTGCCCAACATGCGTGGCTGCACACGGCCGTGGCGCGACAGCGCGTCCAGCGCGGCCAGCTTGCGCATGTCCAGGTCCGCACGCGGACTCCAGAAGCGGCGCTCCAGCCGGCCGTCCACAAACGCGGCCAGGCCTTGCAGCATGGGCTCGCGCACCGCATCCGGCCAGGCCTGGCCGGCTTCGTGCGCGGCGGTGATCAGGTAGGCGGTGAGACGGTCGTTGCCAGTGGCCGTGCTGCCGGCGCTGGGCGGGTAGTAGCTGGCCAGGCCGTCGCTGTCCAGATAGCCGGGGGTGTCATCCTTCAGCTTGGACCACAGCGTGGCGTCATGCAGTGCCAACGCGCGCGAGGTCTTCTGTTCCAGGCAGCTGTAGGGGTAGGTCTCGAACCAGCGCTTGAGGCCCGGCAAAGCGCCGGACAGACGCGGCTGCAGCGCAATGTCCACGCGCGCGCTGCCAGGCAGGGCATCGGCCGGCGGCGCCATGGCCATGCTGAAGTTGCCTTCCAGCGGCTGCAAAGTCGCCTGCATCACGCGCACAGGGACAGCAGGCAGCACGGCTTGTGCGACCTTGAGCCGGTCTTTCGCGGGTGGGTGCGCTGGCTTGTTGTTGGATGAACCACCGCCTTGTTCTTCGGCAGCACCTTCCCAATCGACGCGTGTGGCTCCTTCAGGCAGGGTCACGGACCAGCGCACATCCACGGCAGCACCTGCGGCCAGTTGCACGGTTTGCGGCGTGGGCTGTGCGGCCATCACCGCACCCTCGGGCTTGCCTTGCAGCGTGGCCTTTACCGTCATGGCGCGGTCGGTCGTGTTGCGCAGTGTGAAGCCGGCGTCCAGCTTGTCACCGGCGCGCGCCAGCGGCGGCAGGCCGCTCAACATCTGCAGGTCTTGCGTGACGCGCACGCTGGTCTGCCCGGTGCCGAAGAAGTCGGTGCCGGCGTCGGCAATGGCCACCAGCCGGAAGCTGGTCAGCGAGTCGTTCAGCGGCACGTCAATGACGGCCTGCCCTTGCGCGTCCAGTTTCACGGTGCCCTTCCACAGCAGCAGCGTGTCGAACAGCTCGCGTGTCGGGTTGCGGCCACCACCACCACCGGGCGGCAACGCCTTGCGGCCGTAGTGGCGGCGGCCGATGATTTCGCCCTGCGCCGTCGCGGTGTCCACGCCCCACGGATGCGGCTGCATCATGGCTTCCAGCAGGTTCCAGCTGCGGTTGGGTTGCAGCGCCAGCAGGCCTTCGTCCACGGCTGCAAAAGCCACCTCCGCGCCGGCCGCGGGCTGGCCGTTTTGGCGAACCGTGACCGTGGTGCGCACCGTCTCACGCACGGCGTATTGCTGTTGCGCGGTCTGCACCTTCACGTCCAGCCGGTGTTCGGCCAGGCCCACGCGCAACTCGGCCACGCCCAGCTTGAAGGCGGGTTTGGCCAGGTCCACCATCGCGGTCGGCGCCTTGTAGTCCTTGCCCTCGTAGCGGAAGGCCTGCCACCAGTCGCCGGGCTGCTTCCAGCCCCAGGTGAAGAAGCTCCACCAGGGTGCTTCGCGCAGCCGGCCGCGCAGCACCAGGGCGCTGACGATGACGTTGGGCGCCCAGCTGCGTGCGCTGCCGCTCTTGTCACCATTCGCGGCACGTGGGATGGGCACTTCGATGACCGGCTCACGGCCGTTGAGCGTGACCACACGCGTGTCGATCACGCCTTCGCGTTCGATGCTGACCAGCGCGGTGGCTTGCTGGAAGGGCATGCGCACCTGCAGCCGTGCGGTCTGGCCGGGTTCGACTTCGCGCTTTTCCGGCAGCAGGTCGATGCGGTCGTCGTTGTCCTGCGCGAACCACCAGGGCTCGTCCTTGCTCATCCAGGCGGACGCAACCGTGACGCTGGCGCGGCCCGCATCGTCCTTGGCCGTGGCGCGCAGTTCGACTTCGCCGCTCACGTCCAGCGGCTTGCTGCAGGCGACACGGCCCTGCGCGTCGGTGGTGCCGCTGCACAGCACGCCCAGCTCTTTCTGTTCACTGCGGTTGTCGTAGCTGTAGAAGCCGCCGACGATGCGTTTGCGTGTGCTGAAGGTCTGGTTCAGCCGGCCCGTGACGTCCACCGCACGCCCCTTCAGCGGCTTGCCCGCGGTGTCCAGCACCAGGGCGGTGAAGTTGAGCTGGTTGCGCATGCTGGCCCAGCTGGCCACACGCAGGCCCGCCACCACCTGTGCCGGCCACAGGCGCAGCCGCTGGCTGACGGTCTGCACTTCGCCGTTGGGGTCGTTGAAGGTGAGTTCGGCCGTCAGGTCCGACGGGCCCATCAGCGCCGGCAGCTTGGCCACGGTGAACTTGGCCGCACCCTGGCGGTCGGTGGTGGCGCTCAGCTTGTCGGCCACCAGCTGGCTGCCGTCGCTGCCTTCTTCGTCGTCTGTGCGGGGCTTGCCCGGCGCGTCGAACGTGAAATCTTCAGAACCCGCGAATTGCGCATAGGCCGTGCGCAGCAGCGCCGACAGCTTGACCGGCGCGGCCGGCATGGGCCCGCCGGCCAGCGCGTTGAGCTGGGCGTTGAAGGTCAGTTCCGACGGCGCCGCGATCACGCCCGACGGCCCTGACAAGCGTGCGTCCACCAGCGGCACGCGGAAGGCTTCCACACGCAGGGTGCCGCTGCCCAGGCGTTTATCGCCCTTCTTCAAGGCCACGTCCCACAGGCCCAGCGGTGCATTGCGCGGAATGGTCCAGCGGCTTTCCGCAGACCGCGCGCCCGTGCTGCCCTGCTTTGCCCAGGCCAGCGGGACGCGCACGACGGTGTCGCTGGCAAAGTGCTGCAGCACCACTTCGTCCGGCAGGTCGCCGGCTGCGGGCAAGGCCAGGCCGCGTTCGGTTTCCTCGCGCAGGAAGTGCTTCATGGACACCGTCTCGCCCACACGCAGCAGCGTGCGGTCGAAGACGGTGTGGGCGCGGCGGTCGGTCGCCGTGCCGGTCATGCTGCTGATGTTGAAGCGCCAGGGTTCGATGCCGCGGTTCCAGCGGCTGAAGACGAAGCTCAAGTCGTCTCCACTGCGTGCAGTGACGAAGAGGCCCTCGGTGTTGGGACAAGCACCGTCGCTGGGGTCTTCAAAGCCGCGGTCGATGCGCGCGATGCCTTGTGCGTCGGTCGTGCCGTTCCACAGCACCTGGCCCTTGCAGTCGTTCACGGCCACCTTGGCGCCGGCCACCGGCCGGGCACGGTCCAGCGACGTGACCCAGACCAGGCTGCTGCTGCGCCCGCGCTTGAAGTGCACACCCAGGTTGGTGACCAGGGTGCCGGTGCGCGCGTACATGGGCGCCTTGGCTGCCAACAGCGCTTCGCCGAGTACACGCGACTCCACTTCCACCACGTGGTAGCCGCGCTGTGGCAGCGGGATGCCGATGACTTCCGTGGCGCGCGGCTGCGTGTCTTTCAGCTGCGGCAGCTCGGCACGTTGCACGCCCGGCTCTCCGGCCAGCAGGGACTTCTTGCGCGTCTCGTATTCGTTTTCGTGGTCGCGCTTGAGCAGCTGGTGCCAGCGCAGCAACTCGGTGTCCGGTGTGCTGGCGTCGAAACGTTTCACCGCAACCTTGCCGCCGGTGCTGGCACCCTTCAGGTCGGCCTGCACATGGCGCAGGGCCACCGGCAGCATGCCGGGTTCAGCCGCCGTGCCGGCTTCGACGATGCCAAAGGG
>JANOAM010000049.1:0-3751 GCA_031411215.1 Betaproteobacteria bacterium | reverse complement strand
GGCACGACAGGAAAGTTTGCGGGCCGACCTGTCAAGCCGGATGCAAAGGCTGGACCACCAAGCGGACGCCAAGGGCGGTGCACACGCGGTTCACCGTGTCGAAGCGCGGCGCGCTGCCAGGTCGCAAGGCTTTGTACAGCGCTTCCCTCGTGATGCCTGCCGCCTTGGCGATATCGCTCATGCCCCGAGCGCGGGCGATGTCACCCAGCGCGGCAGAAAGCAGCCCCGCGTCGTTGGCCTGCAGGATGTCGGTCAGGTAGGCAGCAATGGCCTCGTCGCTGTCCAGGTAGGGGGCGGCATCAAACGCAGGCAACTCGTCGACCTTGATTCGGGTGCTCATCTTTGTTTCCTCTCAGTCCAGCAGGACAACCAACTGGCTGCCACGCTGCGCAAAGTACACGCGCCAGCCGGCCCCGACATGGATGCGCAGTTCAGAAACGCCGTCGCCAACTGGCTCCACGTCGCCGAGAAGGCCACGTTCGAGACGCTTGATCCTCGCGACCACGACACCACGAACCGAGGCGTCTGCCAACTGGTCCAGCCAGGACGTGAATTCTGGAAGCGCTTTGACGCTGAACACGGTCAAACCGTAATCGAACGATTACAGTGCGTCAAGCTTGCCCACAGCGTTCAGCGCCTGCACCAGTTCCGCGATGGGCGCACCTTCGGGCCAGGCCGGCACGTCCGCAGGCAGGTGCAGCCAGGGCTGCTTTCGCTTGACCCAGATGTGCGCGACGACGTCGAGTTCGTCACTGCGGTCCAGTGTGCCGGTGCGCACCACCACCACGCCCGGCCGTGCGCTGTTGGTGTTGAAGACGCGCGTGTGGCACACACCACACATGCGCTGCATGGAGATCCTGCCGCTGGGGCTGGTGAACTCGTAGACCACCAGCGGGCCGTTCACGGTCAGCGCGGCCTCTGGCAGGAAGGTCTGTTGGCTGAAGGCGCTGCCGCTCCAGGTCTGGCAGTCCCGGCAATGGCAAGCGTAGGTGCGCGGCAGTTGGTCCAACGCCAGCGTGTAGCGCACGGCGCCGCAACGGCAGCCACCAAGAATTTCGGGCATCGCAGTTCCCAAAGCTTGTATGGGGGAAGCATGCAGGCCCGGTCGCTGGATGTCGAGCCTCCGCTACCCGCCCACCCACTGCTGCCGCACCGCATCGTCATCCTGCCCCAGCACGGGCGCAGCAAACGGCACCGGCCCCGGCGTGCGGCTGTAGACCCAGGACTGGGTGAAACCGCGGTAGCCGCCCAGGGTAGGGTGCTTGAAGTGGCTGACCATGTCTTCGGCCAGCACCTGCGGGTGGTCGAACATGTCGACCACGCCGCGTGACGCAGCGCAGGGCACGGACTCGCCGAAGACGGTTTCCCATTCCAGCGCCGTGTGCGCCTGCAGCGCGGCTTGCAGCTGCGGCACGATTTCTTCGCGGTGTTCGGCGCGTTTCTTCACGCTGTCGTAGCGCGGGTTGTCGTGCAAGGCCATCAGGCCGGTCTTCTCGCACAGCGCGCGCCAGAAGTGCGCGGTGTTGGCCGACAGGTACAGGTAGCCATCGCGTGTGGGGTGCAGGCCGGTGATGCCGCCTGACCGCATGTCGCGGTTGACGTCGCGCGGTTCACCGTCGGCCCACACCAGGCGGGCCGACTGCATGGTCAGCGCCGCGCGCAACAGGGACACCTGGACCTCCTGGCCCAGGCCGCTCTTTTCGCGTTCATACAGGGCCGATGACACACCGCCGGCGACCAATGACGCCGCGAAGTAGTCCACCACCGACCCGTACAGGATCTCGGGCGGGCCGCCGTGTCTTCCAGTCCCGCCCTGTTCGTCGCACATGCCGCTGAAGGTCTGCAGCACCTGGTCGTAGCCGGCCTTGTCCTTCAAGGGGCCGGTGTTGCCAAACCCGGTGACGGCGCAGTAGATCAGCCGCGGGTTCAGCGCCTGCAGCTGTTCATAGGCGATGCCCAGGCGTTGCGGCACGCTGGGGCGGAAGTTGTGCACCAGCACGTCGGCGTCACGCACCAGCTTCAACAGCAGGGCCAGATCGGCAGGCTGCTTCAGGTCCAGCACCACGCCGCGCTTGCTGCGGTTCACGCCCACGAAGGCACGGCTTTCGCCGGCTAACGTGGAAGGGTAGTGGCGCAGGTTGTCGCCGCCGGGTGGTTCCACCTTCAGCACGTCGGCACCCTGGTCGGCCAGCAGGGTGCAGCCATAAGGACCCGCGATGTAGGCGCTGAGGTCCAGCACACGCACGCCGCTCAAGGGGCCAGTCCGTGGGCCACTCCGCGGGCCGCTGCTTGCGGTGGGGGACGAGGCCATGGCTGCGCTCACTCCGGGATGATGTTCTGCTGCTGGGCCAGCTTCTTCCAGCGCGGGATGTCGGCCGCGATGGTGGCGGCAAACTCCGCCGGGCTCACCGGGAACGGCAGCGCGCCTTCCTTCAGCAGGAAGTCCTTGAACTCCGCGGTGGCGACGATGGCGTTGACCTCGGCATTGAGCCGCTTGACGACATCGGTCGGCGTGCCGGCCGGGGCCAGCAGGCCCCACCACGCTTCGAACTCATAACCCGGCACCACGCTGGCCATGGCCGGCAGATCGGGCGCGATGGGGCTGGGCTTGGCGCTGGTGACGGCCAGGGCCCGGATGCGGCCGCTGCGCACGTGCGGCATGATGGACGGGCCGCTGGAGATGATCATCTGCACCTGGTTGCCGATCAGGTCCGTCGTCGCCGGGCCAATGCCGCGGTAGGGCACGTGCACGATGAAGGTCTTGCTCAGCGCCTTGAGGCTTTCTGTGGCGAACTGGTTGGTGCTGGCGATGCCTGAACTGGCGTAGGCGTACTTGCCCGGCTTGGCACGCAGTTCCGCGATGAATTCCTTGGCGTTCTGCGCCGGGAAGTCCTTGTTCACGGCCACGATGAACGGGCCCTTGGCCAGGATGGCCACCGGCGCCAGGTCGGTGGCCGGGTTGAAGGGCATCTTCAGCTGGATGGCCGCGTTGGTGACCAGGCTGGACGAGACCACAACCAGCGTGTAGCCGTCCGGCGCGGACTTGGCCACGTAGGCGGTGCCGGTGGTGCCGCTGGCGCCGGGCCGGTTGTCCACGATCACCGTCTGCTTCAGGCTCTGCGTCAGGCCCTTGGCCAGCACACGGGCGAAGACGTCGTTGGAACCGCCAGCCGCGTAGGGCACGACGATGGTGATGGACTTGTTGGGGAAGGCCTGGGCCTGGGCCGTACCTGCCATGAAGGCCGCGGTGGTGGCGGCGGCCATCAGCGTGGTGACCGTTCGGCGGGTGGGTTGGCGGTGGTTGCGCATCATCTTGTCTCCAGTGGTGTTGTGTGGGGTGTGAGGCGGCGCGCCTGGTCCAGCAGCAACCGCGCGCGCATGACAAAGGGCGCGTCGACCATGGCGCCGTCGACCATGTACGCGCCGACGCCTGCGGCTTCGGCCGCATCGGCAGCAGCCACCACACGGCGGGCGGTAGCAATCTCTTGCGCGCTGGGCTGGAACGCGGCGTTGGCCAGCGGCACCTGGCTCGGGTGGATGCAGCTCTTGCCCAGGAAGCCGAGTTGGCGCGCTGCTTGCGCCTCAGCGCGGAAGCCGTCGGGGTCCTGGATCTGCGCATAGGCGCCGTCGTAAGCGAAGACGCCGGCTTCGCCCGCGGCCAGGCGGATCTGCAGCATCACCTGTTGCACCGCAGCCAGGTGGCCACGCGCAATCTGCAGCGGCTCGAAGAGGTCGCCCAGGCCCATCTGCA
>JANOAM010000048.1:0-4523 GCA_031411215.1 Betaproteobacteria bacterium | reverse complement strand
GCGCGGCCGTGGCGCGTGGTAGCGCCGGTCCGGGTTCAGGCCGCGTGTGAAGCGCTGGCCACCCTTGCTGACCTCTTCGGTCAGCGTGCCCTTCATGATGCCCAGCCAGTTGCGGTAGCCGACGATCTTGTCCTCGGCGTCCACGGCAGCGACGGAGTCTTCCAGGTCCATGATGGTGGACAGCGCGGCTTCCAGCACCACGTCGGCCACACCCGCGGCGTCGGCCTTGCCGATGGGCGCGGTGCGGTCGATGCGGATGTCGATGTGCAGGCCATGGTTGACCAGCAGCACGCCTTGCGGCGAAGCCGCATCTCCCTGAAAGCCGACCAGCGCGGCTGGGTTCTTCAGGCCGACGACGTGGCCGTTGGCCAGGGTCACCAGCAGCTGGCCGCCGTCGATGCGGTAGGACGTGCTGCCCGCGTGGCTGCCTTCGGCCAAGGGTGCCGCCTGGTCCAGGAACTGGCGCGCGAAGGCGATGACCTTGGCGCCGCGCACCGGGTTGTAGGCGCCGGCACGGCCGGCACCCTCGTCTTCGGGCAACGCGTCCGTGCCGTACAGCGCGTCGTACAGGCTGCCCCAGCGTGCGTTGGCGGCGTTCAGCGCATAACGCGCATTCAGCACGGGCACGACCAGCTGCGGGCCGGCTTGCAGGGCCAGTTCTGCATCCACGTTGGTGGTGGTGGCCGCCACATGTGCGGGCTGCGGTGCCAGGTAGCCGATGCGCTCCAGGAAGGCGCGGTAGGCCGGCATGTCGGTGACCGGGCCCGGGTGGGCGCGGTGCCAGGCGTCCATTTCGCTCTGCAGGCGGTCGCGTTCGGCCAGCAGGGCAGCGTTGCGCGGCGCCAGGTCACGCACGATGGCGTCAAAGCCGGCCCAGAAGTGAGCAGTGTCCACCCCGGTACCGGGCAGGACTTCGACTTCGACGAAGCGTTGCAGTGCGGCGTCGACTTGCAGGCTGTGGATGGTGGTGCGCATGGCAGGGGCCTCTTGCTTGGTCACGGGGAATGAGTTCAGGACTTGGCGGGAAAGTGCGTCAACACATCGCGCAGGCTGCGGCCGGTGAACGTGGGCTCGGTGCCCAGCTGTTCCGGCGGCGCGCCCGTGCGGTTGACCCACAGCGTGGTGTAGCCAAACCAGCTGGCGCCGAGTGCGTCCCAGGCGTTGCTGCTGACAAAAAGCACGTCCCGTGCCGGCAGGTTCAGCGCGGCCGTGCCCAGCGCGTAGGCGGCCGGGTCGGTCTTGAAGCGGCGTGCCGGGTGCACGCTGATGACGTGTTTGATCAGTCCCGAAAAGCCCGCGCTCTTGACGGCCACGCCCAGCATGTCGGGGTCGCCGTTGCTCAGGATGCCGGTGGTCACGCCGCGTGCCTTCAACTCGGCCAGGACTTCGTGGTTCTCGGCAAAGGCGCTGAGGTGGCGGTATTCGTTCATCAACCGCTCCTCTGAAGTGCTGTCCAGCGACAGGTCCAGCCGTGCCGCGGCATAGCGCAGGCTGGCGCGCGTGAGCTCCCAGAAGGGCTTGTAGTGTTCGCCCTGGTGCCCGCTCATGGTCACCAGGCGGGTGTATTCGATCTGCTTGTCGCGCCACAACAGACTCAGGCGTTCGCCCTGGCCGGGGAACAGCTGGTCGGCCAGCAACACGACGCTGTGCACGTCGAACAGCGTGCCGTAGGCGTCAAACAGGACTGCGCGCAGTTTCATGGCGCGACTGTATTCAATATGCTCGGCGGCATTAAGTATTCAAAACGCCATTGATTTGTGCGTTCAGCGCGCACAATTCCGCCCATGGACCGGCTCAAGCAGATTGAATCCTTCGTGGCGGTGTCCGCCAAGGGCAGCCTGACGGCCGCGGCGAATGCCGAAGGCGTGGCGCCGGCGGTGATAGGCCGGCGCATTGACGCGCTGGAAGCCCGGCTGGGCGTGAAGCTGCTGGTGCGCACCACGCGCCGCATCACGCTGACGCACGAAGGCAGCGCCTTCCTGGAAGACTGCCAGCGCCTGTTGGCCGACCTGGCCTCGGCCGAGGCCAGCGTCACCGAAGGCGGCGTCAAGGCCAGTGGTCACCTGCGCATCACCGCACCCGCGGGTTTTGGCCGCCGGCATGTGGCGCCGCTGGTGCCGGCCTTCACGCGCCAGCATCCGGACGTGAGCCTGAGCCTGAACCTGTCCGACCGTGTGGTGGACATCGTCAACGAGGGTGTGGACTGCGCGGTGCGGGTCGGTGACATGCCTGACAGCAGCTTGGTCAGCGTACGCCTGGCCGACAACCGGCGCCTGTGCGTGGCGACACCCGACTACCTGGCACGTGCCGGCATGCCCGCCACGCCCACGGACCTGACGAAGCACCAGTGCCTGACGCTCAGTTCCGACGCCAGCCAGACCCGCGGCTGGGCCTTCACGGTGAATGGCGAGTTGGTGCACCTGCGCCCCAACGGCCGGCTGGACTGCAGCGACGGCCAGGTGCTGCACGACTGGTGCCTGCGCGGCCTGGGCATCGCCTGGCGCAGCACCTGGGAAGTGGAAGGCGACCTGGCCAGTGGCCGTTTGCAGGTGCTGCTGGAAGACTTTGCCGCGCCGCCCAACGGCATCTACGCCGTCTTTCCCAGCGCCAAGCACCTGCCACTGCGCGTGCGGCTGTGGATCGACTTCATCAAACACAGCTACGGCGACCCGGCCTACTGGACCAGCGGCCACCTGTAGATCGGCGCATCAAGCGAACGCCGCGGAACCGGCTTTGCCGGGCCGCTGGCGTTGCCCCCTGGGGGGAGTGGCGAAGCCGCTGCGGGGGGTTACTTTTTCGCTGCCGGCTTTTCAGCGGCCATGCACTTCTTGATGCTGCTGGTCTTGGCAGCGCCGGCCAGCGCCTTGCCGTTCTTGTCCACGGCCTTGGCTTCGCAGGCCGAAGTGCCGGCGTCGCCTTCGCACTTCTTCATGAAACTGGTCTTGGCAGCGCCAGCCAGGGCCTTGCCGTTCTTGTCGACCGCCTTGGCTTCGCATTCACCGGCCGCGTAGGCGGAACTGGCGAACAGGCTCAGGGCGGCGATGGCGATACCGATCAGGGACTTCTTCATGGGGGAGGCTCCTCGTGTGCTGTCTGGTTGGGGCAGGGGTTGCCGACGTCGATTGCACCAGACCTCACGACGCTCGGCTACCGGTGAACGCACCAGGGAGCGGCTGCGATGACCCGCGGCGTTGTTTGGCCGCGAAGTTGGCGTTTGTACGCCCGACTAACGTCGAGCCTGCGCCGCCGTCTCTTGCGCCGCGTGCAGGCGTTTGACCAGCACCCGGATGAAGGCCTTGTCGAACAGGTGGCGTGTGGACAGTGACAACCGGTCCAGGCTTTCCGGCGTGAAGGACACCGTGGTGGCCGGCTGCGACACCAGGATGTCCACCGTGTGCATGCGCAGCGCCGGGTTGGGCGCCAGGTAGGCCATCTCACCCACCGAACTGCCGGCGCCCAGGGTCGCCACCGACCGGCCGTCACGGTAGACCTCCACCTGCCCTTGCGTCACGATGTGGAAGCTGTTGCCTTCCTCGCCCTTGCGGTACAGCGCCTGGCCGTACGTGTGGCGGTGCCAGGACGCACGGTGCACCACTTCCCACAGCTCCACGTCACCAAAGTCGGAGAAGAATTCCAGCGACCGCAGCAGTGTGAAACGTTCGGAGTCCAGCACCTCCTGCAGCGCGCCCTGTCCTGGCGCGGCCGTGCTCAGCTTGGACAGCGACTGCGCAAATTCGTCCCAGCTGCCCGGGCGCAACTCGCGTTCCTTGGCCAGGCCTTGTTCGATCAGCGCCTGCAGTTCCGGCGGCACACCCTCGCGCAGCGTGCTCAGCGGCGGCGGCGTGCCGTGGAAGATCTGATGCATGATGGCCTGCTGTTCCAGGGCATCAAACGGCGGCCGGCCAGCCACCAAGTGGTACAGCACGGCGGCCAGGGAATAGATGTCGGCGCGGCAGTCCAGCAGGTCGCCGTCCAGTTGCTCGGGCGACATGTAGGCCAGGCTGCCCACGCGGTAGACCTGGGTGTGGTCAGCTCCCATGTTGAAGACGCTGCCGAAGTCCGTGACCTTGATGGTGGCAATGCGGTCACCGTCCAACGTCACCAGCACGTTGGCAGGCTTCACGTCGCGGTGGATCAGGCCCTGGCGGAAGCAGTAGCCCAGTGCCATGGCGCACTTGAAGCCGATTTCCACGATCTGCGTGATCGGCAGCAGCCGGTCGGCGCGGCAGTAGCGGCGCAGCGTGCTGCCGGGCACGTATTCCATCACCAGATAGGGCTCTTCGGCGTCGGCCACGGCGTCCAGGATCTGCACCACGTTCGGGTGGTTCAGCTGGCCGACCAGGGCGGCCTCGGCAGCAAAGAAGCGCTGCTGGAAGTGCGATTCGCGTGTGTCGGTGATCGTGCCCAGGCGCACGCGCTTGAGGGCCACGTCCTGCATGCGGAAGGGGTCGTGGGCGAGGAAGACCTCGCTGGTCGCACCTTCGCCCAGCTTGGCCTTGACCACGTACTTGCCAATGCGGGAC
>JANOAM010000047.1:0-2195 GCA_031411215.1 Betaproteobacteria bacterium | reverse complement strand
AGGCCCTTGAGCAGTTCGGTCACGCGGCCGCTCTTGCCCAGGAAGCGCGCCTTGGCGTTTTCCAGCTCCGCGCCCGTGGCTGCGGCGTCGAAGTCGGCCTGTGCGTGCTGCGCCAGGGAGTCGAGATCGTTCATGAGGAATTCGGAGATGGAAGGCGAAAGGAAAACGAAAAAGGCCGCCCCGAGGTGACGGCCTTCAAATGCTTGACTGCCGCCGGGTGGACCCAGCGGCGGGGGGATATCAAGCCAGCTGAGCCTTCACCTTCTCGACGATGCTCTTAAAGCCCGCCGGGTCGTGAATGGCCATGTCGGACAGGACCTTGCGGTCAATGTCGATCTGCGCCTTCTTCAGGCCGGCCATGAACTTGCTGTAGGTGACGCCCAGCTCGCGGCTCGCGGCGTTGATACGCGCGATCCAGAGCTGACGGAAAACCCGCTTGCGGGTGCGGCGGTCACGGTAGGCGTACTGGCCCGCCTTCATCACCGCCTGCTTGGCGATGCGGAAGACGTTCTTGCGGCGGCCGCGGTAGCCCTTGGCCAGGGCCAGGATCTTCTTGTGACGTGCGTGGGCTATGACACCACGTTTGACGCGAGGCATGTGTGTGCTCCTTCGTTCAGTGGTGGGTTACAGGCCAGCGAACGGCAGCATCTGCGCCATGTGGCCCATGTTCGTCTCATGGACGTTCACGGCGCCACGCAGCGCGCGCTTGCGTGCAGTGCTCTTCTTGGTGAGGATGTGGCGCTTGAACGCCTGACCGCGCTTGACGGTGCCACCCGGACGGACGCGGAAACGCTTCTTCGCGCCGCTCTTGGTCTTCATCTTGGGCATGTACATGCTCCTTGCTATGTGTGCTGCTGCAGGCGGCCCCGGGGACCGGGAACACTTGTTGGCCTGCAGCCGCTTCTAGTTGCCTGCCGGGTGACCAGACCCGGCCGACAAAATCTTCAAAACCTCAAAACCTGCCTGTCACTTACGCTTCGGGGACAGCACCATGATCATCTGGCGCCCCTCGAGCTTGGGCATGTGCTCCACCATCGCCACATCAGCCAATTCGTCGCGGATGCGTTCCAGCATGCGCATGCCGATGTCCTGGTGGGTGATCTCACGGCCCCGGAACCGCAGCGTGACCTTGCCCTTGTCGCCGTCTTCGGCGATGAAGCGGCGCAGGTTGCGCATCTTGATGTTGTAGTCGCCGTCGTCGGTACCGGGGCGGAACTTGACTTCCTTGACCTCGATGACCTTCTGCTTGGACTTGGCTTCAGCCGCCTTCTTCTGTTCCTGGTACTTGAACTTGCCGTAGTCCATCAACCGGCACACCGGGGGGTCTGCAGTGGCAGCGATCTCAACCAGATCGACGTCCAATTCCCCTGCCATGCGCAACGCATCCATCGTGCTCACGATGCCCAGGGGTTCGTTCTCGACCCCGTTCAGGCGCACCGTCGGCGACATGATCTCGCGATTCAGACGGTGTTTGCGCTCCGCGTTGGGCACGCGGCGGTCCATGAAAGTAGCGATGGTTCAAGCTCCTGCTGCAACCCGAAGGCAAACCGGGCCACATTGAAAAACAAACGCGCGCCGGTGATCTACACCTTGGATGCGATGTCTGCTGCGATCCTCTGGGAGAAGTCGGAGAGCGGCATCACCCCAAGGTCCTGGTTCCCCCGGGCGCGCACGGCAACGGCCCCGTTTGCCTTTTCCTTGTCGCCAACGACAAGGATGAACGGGACCTTCTGCAACGAATGCTCGCGTATCTTATACGTGATCTTCTCGTTGCGCAAATCAACTGCTGCCCTAAGCCCTTGTTTTTGCAGCGTTTTCGCGACGTCCGCCGCGTAGTCGGCCTGATTTTCCGAGATGCAGGCCACCACCACCTGCACCGGCGCCAGCCAGGCGGGCAGCGCACCGGCGTGCTGTTCGATCAGGATGCCGATGAAACGCTCCAGGCTGCCCACGATGGCCCGGTGCAGCATCACCGGGTGCTTGCGGCTGCTGTCTTCGGCCACGTACACGGCGTCCAGCCGCTCGGCCATGGAGAAGTCCACCTGCATGGTGCCGCACTGCCACTGGCGGCCGATGGCGTCCTTCAGCGTGTATTCGATCTTCGGGCCGTAGAAGGCGCCGTCGCCCGGGGCGATGACGAAGTCGCAGCCGCTGGCGCGCAGGCTTTCCATCAGCGCGTGCTCGGCCTTGTCCCA
>JANOAM010000046.1:0-2678 GCA_031411215.1 Betaproteobacteria bacterium | reverse complement strand
CAGCCCGTGGTGGTGGACAACCGGCCCAGCGCCGGCAGCATCGTCGCCAGCCAGGCCGTGGCCACGGCCAAGCCGGACGGCCACACGCTGCTGCTGATGAGCAACGGCAACGCGGTCAGCGTGGGCCTGTTCAAGAAGCTGCCCTTTGACGTGCAGAAGGACTTCGCCTTCATCTCGCTGCTGGGCAGTTTTGACATCGGCCTGTTTGCGCCGGCCAATTCACGCTTTGCCTCGTTGAAAGATGTGCTGGCTTTTGCCAAGGCCAACCCAGGCAAGCTGAACGTGGGCACCATCGCGCCCGGCAGCACGCAACACTTGGCGGCCAAGCTGTTCGAGACCGTGGCCGGCATTGACGTGCTGGTGGTGCCCTACAAAGGCAGCCCCGCGGTGTTGACGGCCTTGCGTGCCGGCGAAGTGGACCTGGCCTTTGAGGTGCTGGGCCCCATGGTGCCGCAGGTGGCTGCTGGCGTGGTGAAGGCGCTGGCCGTGTCGTCTGACAAACGCAACCCGGCGCTGCCGGATGTGCCCACGGTGCAGCAGGCCGGCGTGGCCGGCTACAACGTGGCCAGCTGGAACGCGCTGGCGGCACCTGCGGGCACACCGCCGGAGGTCATCGTCACCCTGGGCAAGGCCGCACGTGAGGCCGTGGCCAACCCGGCCGTGCAGGACAAGATGGGCAAGGTCGGCATGCGCATGCAAGGCAGCACACCAGCCGAGTTGCAGGCCCTGCTTGGCAGCGAGATCAAGCGCTGGGGCGACGTGATCCGGGCCGCCAAGATCGACCCCGAGTGACCCATGTGGCGGCCGAGCCGCCGCCAGGGCCCAAAATCGGCCGATGAGAGCCCCACCCCGCCTGCAGACCCTGATCGACGAAGGCCTGATCGATTCGGTCGTGCGCCAGCTGATGAGCGGCAAGGAAGCCGAGGTCTATGTCGTGCGCTGCGGCGACGACACCCGCTGCGCCAAGGTCTACAAGGAAGCCAACAACCGCAGCTTCCGCCAGGCGGTGGACTACACCGAAAACCGCAAGATCAAGAACACCCGCGCCGCACGCGCCGTGGCCAAGGGCACCCGCTTCGGCCGCCAGGTCCAGGAAAGCGCCTGGCAGAGCGCGGAAGTGGACGCGCTGTACCGCCTGGCCGCCGCCGGTGTGCGGGTGCCCAAGCCCTACAACTTCCTGGAAGGTGTGCTGTTGATGGAGCTGGTGGCCGGCGCCGACGGTGACGCCGCGCCGCGCCTCAACGACTGCGTCTTCACGGCTGAAGAGGCCACCGCCCACCACGCCACGCTCATCGCCGAAGTCGTGCGCATGCTGTGTGCCGGTGTCATCCACGGAGACCTGTCGGAATTCAACGTACTGCTGGGCGCGGACGAACACGGCGTGGCAGGCCCGGTGATCATCGACCTGCCGCAGGCCGTGGACGCCGCCGGCAACAACCACGCGCAGCGCATGCTGCTGCGCGACGTGGACAACCTTCGTGACTTCTTCGGCCGCAGCGCGCCGGCCCTGCTGCACACGGCCTACGGGCCCGAAATCTGGGCGCTGTTCGAAAAAGGCCTGCTGCGCAACGACTTCCCGCTGACCGGCCGCTACACCGCACCCACGCGCGCCGTGGACATGGACAGCGTGGTGCGCGAGATCGACGACGCCAAGGCAGAAGAGGCCGCACGCCGCTTGCGGATGCAGGGTCTGGCTTAGCCATAATCCCGCCCCTTTCCACGAGGTTCGGCGATGAGTCTGAACAACTTCCTGGCCAGCCTGACCCTGCTGACCCGCCGCCAGGCCCTGGGCGCCTGCGCCACGCTGGCGCTGGCCGCCGGCCCGACACACGCACAGGACGCCGCCAGCAGCGATTTCACCGACTTCACCGGCATCCCCGGCACCCGCGTGCGCTTTGCCAGCGTGGCGCAGGCGCGTGAGCTGCTGGTGGCCGAAGACGAATGGATGGCCGCCACTGGCAGCTTCTACCGCCGCGCCATCATGGGCAGCGCCACGCCGGTGACGCTGGACGCCTTCAAGGCCTGGAACGGCGACGCCGCGCGGGCCTGGACTGCAGCGCAGGCGGCACGCTGGCAGCGCGCGCTGCAGGCCATCGCGCCGGCCGTGGCTGCGCTGCGCATCCCGCTGCCGGCGGAGGTCTGGCTGGTCGCCAGCAATGGGCAGGAGTCCGCGGGCGCGCCCTACACCCGGTCGAACTTCATCGCCTTGCAGGACACGGAGCCTGTCGCGGGCGGCGGCGACACCCTGCTGTTGATGCACGAGTTGTGGCATGTGTCCTCACGCCACGACCCGGACCTGACCACACGCCTGTACGCCGAACTGGGCTTTGAGTCCATGGTGCCGCTGCGCTGGCCCGAGGCCTGGGCCGACATCGCCATCATCAATCCCGACGCGCCCGTCAACCGCCACGCCATGCGCCTGAGCTTCAGCGGCGGCGTGGCGGGCCCCTGGGTTGCGCCGGTGCTGGTGGCCAGCCGCACCCAACTGCAGCCCGGCGAGACCTTCTTCGACGTGCTGGACGTGCGCCTGCTGGAAGTGCAGCCGGGCAGCGGCGGGGCACCCAGCACCGCCGTGCTGCGCGACGGCCAGCCCGTGTGGCACCGCGTGGCCGGCCCGCACAACTACCTGCAGCGCCTGGGCGGCAACACCGGCTACGTCATGCACCCGGAAGAGACCC